>NZ_JAMYNE010000015.1:0-178417 GCF_040318915.1 Mesorhizobium sp. M0991 | reverse complement strand
CTGAAGGAGCAACTTTGTTCTTGCTTTGTGCCGGCAGCTATGCTACTAATTTGGTTATGGTGCTAATTGGCTCCAACGACCCGCCGCATGGCGGGTTTTCTGTTTGCGCTCGATCTCGAGCGCAGGTCACGCCAGTATGACAACCACTGCGACCACCCCGAACAGCGCAATCAGCAGCAAGTCGGCGACGCGGTAGAGTTTCAGCGCCCGCCGGATGTCGGTGCTCTCGACGTCGTCGCGCCGGCCGCCTTCGCCCATCAATGCGTCTTCGACCATGACGCCATCGTAGGAACGGGGGCCGGCGAGCGCCAGGCCGAGCGCGCCGGCCATCGCTGCTTCCGACCAGCCGGCATTGGGCGAGCGGTGCTTTTTCGCATCGCGCCGCACGGCGTGCCAGGCGGCTTTGGCGTCGGCGCCCTTGACCAGGAAAGCGGCGAGTACGATCAGAAGCGCCGATAGCCGCGACGCCGGCAGGTTGATCCAGTCGTCGAAGCGCGCCGACGCCCAGCCGAAGGCTTCGTGGCGCGGGGTGCGGTGGCCGATCATCGAATCGGCGGTGTTGGCGGCCTTGTAGGCGACGCCGCCGGCGAGCCCGCCAATGCCGATCCAGAAGGCCGGTGCGACGACACCGTCGGAGAAATTCTCGGCCAGGCTTTCGATCGCGGCGCGGCAGACAGCGGCCCTGTCGAGCTTTTCCGGGTCGCGGCCGACGATCCGCGAGACGGCAATGCGGCCCATGTCCAGTCCGCCGCTGTCGAGGGCGTCGGCCACCGCTTCGACATGCTCGGCCAGGCTCTTCTGCGACAGCAGCGACGTCGCCAGGATTGCGGTGACCAACAAGCCGAGGGGAATGCTCCAAAGCAAGGTTTCGAGCCAGAGGGCGAGGGCGGCCGGCACCAGCACGATCACCAGCAGCGCGAGGACGCCCCAGCGGCGACGGTGGGCGTCGGAATCAGTGGCGCGGTTGAGCCTGCGGTCGAGAAAGGATATCAGCCTGCCGAACCAGGTGACGGGATGGCCAATGGCATCGAAGAGCCGGGCCGGGTAGCCGAGTACAAGTTCGATGGCCAGCGACAGGAAAGTGATCAGGATCGACATGAAGTCTCTTGATGGAGTGACGGCGGCAGTGGACCACGGCGGAAGCCTTGGCCGGGCGAGGGCGCTTTTCCCTCACGCGCCGCTGCCTTTCGTCGACCTCTCGACCGGGATCAATCCGCACTCCTACCCGCTTTTCGATTTGCCCGCCACCGCCCTGTCGCGATTGCCGGAAGCAGCGCGTGCCCGTGACTTGGCCGAAGTCGCGGCAAGCGCCTATGGCGCGCCGTCGGCGGCGAACGTCGCGGCTGCGCCCGGCACGCAGATCCTGTTGCCGCCCGTCGCTTCGCTGGTCAGCCCGGGCACGGCGCTGGTGCTCGGGCCGACTTATGCCGAGCATCGGCGGGCAGCAGCGATCGCCGGCCATGCGGCGGCCGAAGTCGATGATTTCGAAGCCTTGGCGGCGGCCGACCTTGCCGTCGTCGTCAATCCCAACAATCCGGACGGGCGCGTCGTCGAGCGCGAAAGATTGCTTCGACTTGCCGCAAATTTGCGTGCCAGAGGCGGGCTGCTGGTGGTCGACGAGGCCTTCATGGATGTCGGCCCGCGCAGCGAAAGCCTGGCCGGCGACGTCGACCAGGGCGGCATCGTCGTGCTGCGCTCGTTCGGCAAGTTCTTCGGCCTGGCCGGCCTGCGGCTTGGCTTTGCACTGGCCGACGCGCTGACGGTCGAGCGGCTGGAGGCGCAATTCGGGCCATGGGCTGTTGCCGGGCCGGCGCTCGAATATGGCATAAGGGCGCTTGCCGATACCGGCTGGCAGGCCGGGATGCGGCGCTGTCTGGCCGAGGATGCCGCACGGCTCGATACGCTGTTCGGCCGCTTCGGCGTGCCTGTCGCCGGTGGCACCTCGCTGTTCCGCTATATCAGGCTGGCGGACGCCGCCGGCCTGTTTTCGGTGCTCGGCCAGCGCGGCATCCTGCTTCGGCATTTCGCCGACCGTCCGGATGTGCTGCGCGCCGGCCTGCCGGGAGCCGACGAAGAATGGCGGCGGCTCGAATCCGCGCTTGCCGGCTGGGCCTCGCGGCGCGACGATGATGCCAAGGGAGAAACGACCCAATGATCCATGTCTGCTCGCTGTCCAAAGTCGAGGAAACGGTAACGAAGACCGGGGCCGGGCGGCTGCTTTCGCTGCTTGCCGCCGGCACGGAGGTGATGCGGCCGGCCTCGATCACCAGGGAAAACCATCTGCATCTGGTCATGCATGACATTGCGGTAGCGCAGGAGGGCATGACCATGCCGGGCGAGGAGCATGTCTTGACCCTGCTCGATTTCGCGCGCCAATGGGACCGCTCGCGGCCGCTGGTGGTGCATTGCTATGCCGGCATCAGCCGCTCGACTGCCTCGGCCTACATCATCGCGGCAGCGCTGGCGCCGAAGCGCGACGAGGCCGAGTTGGCCGAGACGCTGCGCGCGCTGTCGCCCACGGCGACGCCCAATCCGCGGCTGATCGCCATTGCCGACGCACTGCTCGAGCGCGACGGCCGCATGAGCCGCGCCATCGAGGCGATCGGGCGCGGCGCCGAAGCGTTTGAGGGCACGCCTTTTGCGCTGAAGATCGACGCTTGATTACGTCAGCCAATCCGCCAGCTTTGCCTTGCGCACGTCCCTCAGCAGGCCGATGAAGCCGTCGGCCTGATGTTCGGCGGTGAGCCGGCCTTTTTCGGCGGTGGCAATGCTGGCGTCGCCGACCACACCATTCGGGTTGAGATCGCTGGCGATCCAGGCGAAGGCGTGCGTTCCGGTGTGGCGCAGCAGCGAAAATTCCTTTTCGGCGCGGGCGACCTTGGACACGAAATTGTCGGCCTTGGCCATATCGACGAGGTCGGGCCGGAAATGCAGCATCAGCGAGGTCTCGACGTCGCCGCCATGGATGCCGTGGCGGTCTTCGAGGTCGGTGTACATGCCGGCCGGCCGGCCAAAACGCTGCCAGCTGGTCTTTACCGCCAGCATCTTTGCCCGCACGCGCAATTCGCGGGTGATAATGCCCATGATCTCCTCATTGCCGCCATGCGAGTTGACGACGACCAGTTTTCGGATGCCGGCGCGCGCGACCGACAGGCCGAGTTCGGTCCATGCTTCGACCAAGGTCGTCGCCGGCAAAGTGAGGGTGCCGGGCGCATGCAAATGCTCGTTCGACTTGCCTATCGCCTGCACCGGCAGGATGCGGATGTCGAGATCGCCGGGCAGGCGGGCGATCACCGTGTCGAGCATGCCGTTCATGATCGAGGTGTCGGTCGAAACCGGCAGATGGGGCCCGTGCTGTTCGATCGCTGCCAGCGGCAGAACGGCAATGGTCGCCTCCGGATCGATGGTCGCGTATTCGGTGGTCCGGTAGTCACCCCACCATACGCGTTTTTTTGTCCCGGCCATTTTGAACCTCAAAGAGAGACTGAATGCGCGCTTGATGAGGGGCGGCGCCAACCTTTGTCGTGTAACTTGAGATCATCGGCCTGTCGATTCCAGCCGCTGGCCAGCGCTGCTCATCCCGCCGCGATGACCTCGATCTCGACCTTGAATTCCGGCCGTGCAAAGCCGGACACGATCATCAGCGTCGAGGCCGGCGCCGGGCTGGCGAACAGCCGGTCGCGAACCTCCATATAGGGCCGCAGGAACGCGCGGTCGGTGACATAGGCATTGATGCGGACGATGTCGGACAGGCCGAGCCCGGCCTCGCCGAGAATCGCCGCTATGTTCTGGAAACAGAGCTCGGCCTGTGCGCCGGGCTCCTCGGGGATCTGGTCGTCCGCTGTGATGGCGACCTGGCCCGAACACAGCACCAGCCGTTTGCCGGGCGGCAGCTCGACGCCGTGGCTGTAGCGGGCGAAGGGCGGCTTGATCGACTTCGGCGTGAGAAATTTGAACATGGCAATCTCCGGTTCTCGTCAGCGTAAAGCTGGATGTAGGCGGGCATCAAGATGGCGCTGCATGTCACGAGGGCGATTGTGGACAGGCGATCAAAAAATAGGCACGATGCCTTTCGTACAGCATGACCCGTCCGGCCTTCGCGCCGCCATTGCACAGGCGGGCATTGCACAAGCGGGCGGTCCCGACGCAACGCGCCGGTGGCATGTGTCTTGCTTCTTGAAACAATGGTGTCTAGCCCGGCGCGTGATGCGCCGGAGCGAACAAAGGGTGGTGTGGATGTACGGAAGACTCAAGATTTCGGCGGGCGTGATCGTGCTGCTTGGCGCAGGTACGCTTGCCGCGGCAGCGAACGAAAAAGTCACCTTCGGCACCAACTGGCTGGCCGAGCCGGAGCATGGCGGCTACTACCAGGCCGTGGTGGATGGTACCTATGCCGCCTGCGGCATCGACGTGACGATCATGCAGGGCGGCCCACAGGTCAGCGGCCGGCCGCTACTGCTCGCAGGTAAAATCGATTTCTACATGGGCGGCAATCTGCTGTCGGCCTTCGATGCCGTGCAGCAGGGCATACCGATGCTCGTCGTGGCCGCGGACTTCCAGAAGGACCCGCAGGTCATCATGTCCCATCCCGGGCAGGGGCTGGACAAATGGGAAGACCTGAAGAACGCCGACCAGTACATCCTCGGCGACGAAGGTGCCCAGACCTTCTTCCAGTGGATGGTCACCGACCTGGGTTTCGATGCCGCAAAACGCGTGCCGTACACTTTCAACCCGGCGCCGTTCATCGCCAACAAGAAGTCGATCCAGCAGGGTTACGTCACCTCGGAGCCATTCGCCGTCCAGAAGCAGGGCGGTTTCACGCCGAACCAGTTTCTGCTGGCCGACTATGGCTGGGACACATATGCAACGACGGTCGAGACCATGCAGGAGACGATCGACAAGCGGCCCGAGGTGGTCCAGTGCTTCGTCGATGGCTCGGCCAAGGGCTGGTACAATTATCTCTACGGCGATAACAAGGCCGCCAACGAGATGATCAAGAAGGAAAATCCGGACATGACGGATGAGCAGATCGCCTTCTCGATCGAGCAGCTGAAGAAATTCGGCGTGGTCGATTCCGGCGACAGCGAAAAGCTCGGCATCGGCGCCATGACCGACGCACGCATCCAGAGTTTCTACGACAAGATGGTCAAGGCCAAGGTCGCGCCGGCGGGCGTCGACATCAAGAAGGCCTACACGCTTTCCTTCGTCAACAAGAGCGTCGGGCTCGACCTGAAGAAGTAGGCCGTGAAGCTGGAGAAAGTGGCGCAACAGCCAGGAAGTGTACCGGGGCCGACGCTGTTGGCGCTGCGTGGCGTCGGCAAGGTGTTTTCCAACGGCGTCACCGCGCTCAGCAATGTCGAGCTGACGATCCGGGAAGGCGATTTCCTCAGCCTGCTCGGACCGTCGGGCTGCGGCAAATCGACGGCGCTGCGGCTGATTGCCGGCCTGTCGACGCCGACCTCGGGCGTGCTCGACTGGCGCGGCAGCGGCGCCCGCGATCGTTCGAATATCGGCGACCGTTCGAATATCGGCTTCGTCTTCCAGGAGCCGACGCTGCTGCCCTGGGCCGACGTCTTCGACAATGTCTGGCTGCCGCTGCGGCTGAGGGGCGTATCGCGGGCCAAGGCGGCGCCGGCGGTGATGGAGATGCTGGCGCGGGTTCACCTGACCGGCTTCGAGAATGCCGTGCCGCGCGAATTGTCGGGCGGCATGAAGATGCGCGTCTCGATTGCCCGGGCCATGGTGACCAAGCCGCGCATTCTGTTGATGGACGAGCCGTTCGCGGCACTCGACGAGATCACCCGCTTCAAGCTCAACAACGACCTTCTGGAGCTATGGCAGGATGAGCGCTTTACCGTCGTTTTCGTCACCCACAGCGTCTTCGAAAGCGTTTTCCTCTCCAACCGCGTCGTCGTCATGGCGGCGCGGCCGGGCCGGGTATTCGCCGAGCTTGCCGTCGATGCATCCTATCCGCGCGACGAGGCGTTTCGCACCTCGCCCGACTATGCCGCGCTCTGCCGCCAGGCATCCGACGTGCTGATCGGCGCCATCAACTCAACTGCCGGACCGCATCATGACGGCCATTGAAGAACAAGTGCTGGCGCTCGACCCGGAGGAGGCGCGTCGCGTCCGCCAGGAGCGCTTCGAGCGCATCGGCAGATGGCTGCTGCCGCTGGCGATCATGATCCTGGCGATCTGGCTGTGGGACCGCGTCTGCGTTTGGAACGACATCCCGAAATACATCCTGCCGCGTCCCGGCGTGGTGCTGCAGACGCTGCATGACGATGCCGGGCTGCTGTTCTCCTCGCTGCTGGTGACGCTCAGGATCACCTTCTTGAGCCTGCTTCTCGCCGTGGTCGGCGGCGTCGGGCTGGCGGTGCTGTTCGCGCAGTCGAAATGGGTGGAGATGTCGTTCTTTCCCTTCGCCATCGTGCTGCAGGTGACGCCGATCGTCGCGATCTTTCCGCTGATCAACATCTATGTCGACAACCAGACGACGAAGCTTTTGCTTTGCGCCTGGATCGTCGCCTTCTTCCCGATCCTCTCCAACACCACGCTCGGCCTCAATTCCGTCGACCGCAATCTGCGCGATTTGTTCAAGCTCAACGGCGCCACCCGCTGGCAGCAATTGCGCTATCTGCGGCTGCCGGCGGCGATGCCTTATTTCCTCGGCGGGCTGAAGATCGCCGGCGGCCTGTCTCTGATCGGCGCGGTGGTGGCCGAGTTCGTCGCCGGCGCCACCGGCCAGTCGTCCGGCCTCGCCTCGCGCATCATCGAGGCCGGCTACCGGCTCAACGCGCCAAGGCTGTTCGCGGCGCTGATCCTGATTTCGCTCACCGGCATCCTGATCTTCCTGGTGCTGTCGCTGATTTCGCATCTCATTTTGCGGCGCTGGCACGAGAGCGCGCTGAGGCAGGAGCGGTGATGGTGGGCAGCGCCAGCACCCCCCTCTGTCCTGCCGGACATCTCCCCCTCAAGGGGGGAGATTGGATGCCATCCAGGATTTCGCCAATCGCCAACCTTGCAAGACGAGCGCCATCGGCGAAGCTGCCAATCTCCCCCCTTGAGGGGGAGATGTCCGGCAGGACAGAGGGGGGTACGCCTTGATACCGGCTTCTGGTTCCTACCATCTCGCCAAGGTTCGGCTTCATGCCTCACTGACGCCGGGCTTTTCTGGAGCCTTCGATACCGACGGGTTTGGGCTCGCCGATATCGCCATCGCCGATGGCAAGATCTCCGGGATTACGGCGCATCGATCCAATGCACCGGCCGATGCCCCCGACCTCGGCGGCCGCATCGTCTTGCCCTGCTTCGTCGACTGCCACACCCATATCGACAAGGGCCATATCTGGCCTCGAAAGCCCAACCCGGACGGCACTTTCATGGCCGCGCTGAATGCAACCGGCGCTGACCGCGCGGCGCGCTGGAGCGCCGACGATGTTGCCCGCCGCATGGATTTTTCGCTGCGCTCGGCTTATGCGTATGGCACCAAGGCGCTGCGCACGCATCTCGACAGTGTTGCGCCGCAGGAAGAGATCTCCTGGCCGGTATTCGAGACGATGCGGGAAAAATGGCGCGGCCGCATCGAGCTGCAAGCGGCCTGCCTGCTCGGCATCGAGGGCGTGCGCGACAGGAAATGGTTCGAGAGGCTGGCCAAACGGGTGGCTGCCGCCAAGGGTGTGCTTGGCGTCGTCACCTATATGGTGCCGGATCTCGAAGAATTGCTCGACCAGGTGTTCGCGCAGGCGATCAAGCACGGCCTCGACCTCGATTTCCATGCCGACGAGACCGACGATGTCGCGGCGATCTCGCTGAAGAAGATTGCCGAAGCAGCCCTTTGGAACGGTTTTGACGGGAACATCCTGGTCGGCCATTGCTGCTCTCTGGCGCGCCAGCCCGACCTTGACGTGCTCGACACGCTGGACAAGGTCGCCAAAGCCGGCCTGGCGGTGGTGTCGCTGCCGATGTGCAATCTCTATCTGCAGGACCGCCGCGACGACAACACCACGCCGCGCTGGCGCGGGGTGACGCTGCTGCACGAGATGAAGGCGCGCGGCATTGCCGTCGCCGTCGCCTCCGACAATACCCGCGACCCGTTCTACGCCTATGGCGATCTCGATATGCTGGAGGTCTATCGCATGGCGACGCGCATCCTGCATCTCGACCATCCCGTTGCCGATTGGCCGCAAGCTGTCACCGCGACGCCGGCCAAGGTGATGCGGCTCGATGGTTTCGGCACGCTTGCCGCCGGAGGGGCGGCCGATTTCGTCGTCTTCAAGGGAAGAAGCTGGACGGAATTGCTGTCGCGGCCAGAATCGGATCGCATCGTCGTGCGCGACGGGCATGCGATCGAGCGCCAGCTGCCCGATTATGCCGAACTCGATGATCTGATGGTGGAATGATGGATATTGCGGCGCTCAAGCGCGACCTGGACGGCCTCAAGGTCGACGACCATCCGGCGATCGTCCAGCAGAAGAGTCGCGACTTCTATTGGTACAGCCCGGTGCTGAAGCAGCAGCTCGAGCACGTCACCGGTGACCTGATCGTGACGCCGAAAACCGAAGACGAGGTCGTCCGCATTCTCGCCGCCTGCCATCGGCATGGCGTGCCGGTGACGCCGCGCGGCAGTGGCACCGGCAATTACGGGCAGGCGATGCCCCTATCCGGCGGCGTGGTGCTCAATCTCGCCGAGATGAACGCGGTCAAGATGATCGCGCCGGGCCGTGTCGTCACCGGCCCCGGCGCCGTGCTCGCCGACATCGACAGAGCGACGCGGGCGCATTCCGGCCAGGAACTCCGCATGTCGCCGTCGACCTACAACACCGCATCGATCGGCGGGTTCGTCGCCGGCGGCTCCGGCGGTATCGGCTCGATCCGCTGGGGCGGACTGCGCGACCTCGGCAACGTCATCCGGCTGAGGACAGTGACGATGGAGGCACAGCCACGTGTCATGGAGCTCACCGGCGAAGACGTGCTGAAGGTCATGCACGCCTACGGCACCAACGGCATCATCACCGAAGTCGAGATGCCGCTGACCGCCAGCTATGACTGGATCGACGTCATCGTCGGCTTCGACGATTTCATGGATGCGGCCGGCTTCGGCAACGACCTCGCCATCCAGGACGGCATACTGGCGAAGCTGATCACGCCGATCGCAGCACCCATCCCATACGATTACTTCAAGCGCCACCAGCGGTTTTTCCGGCGCGGCCAAAGCATCGTCGTCCTGATGATTGCGCCGCATGCGATGGATGCCTTCCTCGCCTTCACGACGCGCAGCAAGGGCGAGATCGTCTTCCGCTCCGACAAGGAGGCCGATCTCAAGGGGCTGCCGCCGGCCTATGAGCTGACCTGGAACCACACCACGTTGCGCGCCATCCGGGTCGATCCGACGATCACCTACCTGCAGACCCGCTATCCGTCGCCGGACCACCTCGGTCACGTCAAGGCGATGGTCGAACGCTTCGGCGACGAGGTGCCGGCGCATCTCGAATTCATCCGCTTCGACGGAGCCATCGGTATCGCCGGGTTGCCGCTGGTGCGCTTCACCACGGCCGAGCGGCTGGACGAGATCATCCGCATCCACGAAGACAATGGCTGCTGGATCTTCAACCCGCACCGCTACACGCTGGAAGAAGGCGGCATGAAGCGGACGGATGAGGTGCAACTGGCCTTCAAGCGCGAGACCGACCCGCAAGGGCTGCTCAATCCCGGCAAGATGATCGCCTGGGAAAACCCGGACTATGATTATCGCTCCGGCAAGTCGTTTCTGTTTAAGGGGCTGGAGAAGGCGGGTTGAGACGATGACGGGCGTGTGGTGCTGTACCCCCCTCTGGCCTGCCGGCCATCTCCCCCTCAAGGGGGGAGATTGGCAGTTTCTACGCTCCGATCACCTTGCCGCGTTGGGGGTTGGCAAAAGCGACGGTGACAGCCAATCTCCCCCCTTGAGGGGGAGATGCCCGGCAGGGCAGAGGGGGGTGCCTCGCGCCGACCTGCGAGGACTTGGTTGAACGTCCTCGTCCTCTACGCTCATCCGGTCGAGACCAGCTTCAATGCCGGCCTGCACCGGACCATCGTCGAGCGGTTGACGTTGGCCGGCCATGCGGTCGACGATTGCGATCTCTATGCCGAGGGTTTCGATCCCAGGCTGACGCGGGCCGAACGGCTCTCCTATCATGACCGGCGCGGCGCCGGCGATCCTACGGCGGCTTACATTGAGCGCTTGCTGCGGGCCGACGCTCTGGTGCTGTCGTTTCCGGTGTGGAACTTCGGCTATCCGGCCATTCTGAAAGGCTTTTTCGATCGCGCCTTCCTGCCCGGCGTGTCGTTCAAGCTGGTCGAAGGCAAGGTGCAGCCGTCACTACACAACATCCGCAAGGTGGTCGCGGTCACCACCTATGGCGGCAGCCGGTTCCGAGCCATGCTGATCGGTGACCCGCCGCGCAAGCTGGTCAAGCGGGTGCTGCGTGCGACCATCAAGCCCGGCGGGTCGGTTTCCTACCTCGCGCAATACTCGATGAACCTGTCGACCGACGAAAAGCGGACGAGGTTCGTGGCGAAGGTCGCGGCCAGGATGGACGCGTTCTGAGGTGCGCTACATCCGCACCCGTTCCGCCTTCGGATCGTACATCGGCTTAAGCGACGCTTCCGCCGCAAAGCGCTCGCCGGCGATCTCGATCTCGTAGGACGACGACAGCACATCCGCCTCGTTCTCGCCCTTGCAAGGCACGTAGCCAAGCCCGACAGCGCTGCCGAGATGATGGCCGTAATTGCCCGAGGTGATCGGGCCGACGATCTTGCCGTCGCGCAGGATCGCCTCGTTGTGGAACAGCAGCGGCTCCGGGTCGTTCAGGCGGAACTGCACCAGCCGGCGTGACAGGCCGGTTTCTTTCTTCTTCAGCACCGCATCGCGGCCGAGGAAGTCTCCCTTGGCCGTCTTCACGGCGAAGCCGAGGCCGGCCTCCAGCACATTGTCCTCGTCGGTGATGTCGTGGCCGAAATGCCTGAACGCCTTTTCGATGCGGCAGGAATCCAGCGTGTGCAGGCCGCATAGTTTTAGCCCGACATCGGTGCCTGCCTCCGCGATCGCCTCGAAGACATGGGCGGCCTGGTCGGTCGAGACATAAAGCTCCCAGCCGAGTTCGCCGACATAGGTGACGCGGTGGGCGCGGGCCAGGCCCATGCCGATCTCGATCTCCTGAAACGTTCCGAACGGGTTGTTGTCATTGGAGAAATCATTCGGGCTGACCTTTTGGATCAGCTTCCTCGAATCCGGGCCCATCAGGCAGAGCACCGCTTCGGCAGCGGTTACATCGGTAATGACGACGAACTCCTCGGCAAGATGTTTTCGCAGCCACGCCAGGTCGCGTTGCAGCGTCGCGCCGGGCACGACGAGGAAGAAGGCGGTTTCGGACAGCCGCGAGACGGTGAGATCGCTCTCGATGCCGCCGCGCTGGTTGAGCATCTGGGTGTAGACGATCTTGCCGGGCGCCACGTCCATGTCGTTGGCGCAGAGTCTTTGCAGGAAAGCGCAGGCGTCGCGACCCTCGACGCGGATCTTGCCGAACGAGGTCATGTCGAACAGGCCGACGCCGCTCCTGACCGCCAGATGCTCCTCGCGCTGGTTGTCGAACCAGTTCTGCCGTTTCCAGGAATAGCGGTATTCGCGCTCCTGGCCGGGCCTAGCGAACCAGTTGGCGCGCTCCCAGCCGGCGACCTCGCCAAAGACGGCGCCGCGCGCCTTCAGATGTTCGTGCAGCGGCGAGCGCCTCACGTTCCGCGAGGTTGCCATCTGCCGGTAGGGGAAATGATCGGCATAGAGCAGGCCAAGCGTTTCGGAGACGCGCTCCTTCAGATAGCGGCGGTTCTTCTGGAACGGCTGGGCGCGGCGGATGTCGACCTCCCAGAGGTCGAAAGGCGCTTCGCCGTCATTGATCCATTGCGCCAGCGCCATGCCGGCGCCGCCGGAGGAGACGATGCCGATCGAATTGTAGCCGGTAGCCATCCAGTAGCCGGAAAGCTCCGGCGCCTCGCCGAGATAATAGCGGTCGTCGGGGGTAAAACTCTCGGGGCCGTTGAAGAAGGTGTGAATGCCGGCGGTTGCCAGCATCGGCATGCGGTTGACGCCCATTTCCAGGATCGGCTCGAAATGGTCCATATCCTGCGGCAACTGGTCGAAGCAGAACTCCTCGCTTATGCCGTTCATGCCCCACGGCTTGGCCACCGGCTCGAAAGCGCCGAGCATCATCTTGCCGGCATCTTCCTTGTAGTAGGCGCACTCGTCTGGCACGCGCAGCACCGGCAGGCGGGAAAGCCCGGGGATCGGTTCCGTCACGAGATAAAAGTGCTCGCAGGCGTGCAGCGGAATGGTGACGCCGTTCTGGGCGCCAAGTTCGCGTGCCCACATGCCGGCGCAGTTGACGACGATATCGGTATCGATCAGGCCTTGCTCGTCGCCTTGCGCCCAGGAAACCCCGGTGACGCGCCCATTTTTGGTGTGGACCTTGGTGACCTTCACATTCTCGACGATCGTCGCACCGCGCTGGCGCGCGCCCTTGGCCAAGGCCATGGCGATGTTGGCCGGATCGCACTGGCCGTCGAGCGGCAGATGCACGGCGCCGACAACATCGGAAACATTAAGATGCTGGTACATCTCCTTGACTTCGTTTGGCGAAATCTCGCGCACGTCGACATCGAAGGCGCGGGCGAGAGACGCCTGCCGATAGATCTCGTGCTTGCGCTCCTCGGTCAGCGCCACGGTGATCGAGCCGACCTGGCGCATGCCGGTGCCGACATCGGTCTCGGCCTCCAGCTTGACGTAGAGGTCGGCCGAGTACTTCGCCAGCCGCGTCATGTTCTGCGAGCCGCGCAACTGGCCGATCAGGCCGGCGGCGTGCCATGTCGTGCCCGACGTCAGCTGCTTGCGCTCGAGCAGCACGATATCGGTCCAGCCGAGCTTGGCCAGATGATAGGCGACCGAGCAACCGGAGACGCCGCCACCGATGATGACCGCCCTTGCTTTGGTAGGGATGGCTTTCGGGGGCAGGGCGTTCATGCCGCCTCGCGGCGATAGAAGGAGGCGAAGCGGCGCAGGCGCGTGGCAGCTTCCATCAGTACGGCCTCAGGCTGGCAGAGGCTGACGCGGATATGGCCGGCAGCGGCCTCGCCAAAGCTCGAGCCGGGCATGACGCCGACCTTTTCCTGGTCGAGGAAAGCCCAGGCGAATTTCTCATCGTCCGGCTCGATGGCCGATATGTCGAGCATGACGTACATGCCGCCCTCGGAGCCGCGCACCGTGATGTTGTTCATGCCACGCATGGCATCGAGGACGACGGTGCGCCTCGCGGCGTAGCGCTCGGCGATCTCCTTAACGCCGTAGCCATTTTCGAGCGCCTCCGCGCAGGCGAGACTGATGAAGGCCGGCAGGCCGTAGGTCATTACCAGATTGAGGTCGGTCAACAGCAAGACCATCGGTTCCGGCCCGGTCAGCCAGCCCATGCGCCAGCCGGTCATGCCGTGGCTCTTCGACATCGAATTGATGACCAGCGTGCGTTCCGCCATGCCGGGCAGCGAGCGTGGTGAGACGTGCTCGCCGCCGCCCAGCGTCCAGTAGACCTCGTCCGACAGCAGCCAGAGGTCATGCTCGCGGCAGATCTGCGCCAGCTCTTCCAGGCGCTCGCGCGAATAGACGGCACCCGTGGGATTGTTCGGCGTGTTGATCAGGATGGCGCGAGTGTTCGGCCGAAGGGCGGCGCGAATGTCGGCGGCGCGCGGCTGAAAGCCATCCTCGGCGGGGGTCTCGACGACGCTGAACTCGGCGCCCGCCGCACTGAAGGTATTGGGATAGGTGGCGTAATAGGGCGCGACGACGATGGCATGGTCGCCCTGGTCGAGAACCGCTTGAATGGCCGCGTAGAGCGCTGCCTGCCCACCCGGCGTGGCGATGACCTGGTCGGGGCCGGTCGCAACGCCGGTGCACAGCGTCGAGGCCGCGGCCATCGCCTTGCGCAGGCGCGGAACGCCGGCAAGCGGCGTGTAGTGATGATTGCTGGCACGAACCGCCGTCACGCAGGCTTCGATCGTCTCGCTCGGCGTATCGAAATCGTGGTCGCCGACCGAGAGCATGATGATGTCCTCGCCGGCCTGCTTGCGCGCCCAGGCAGCGGAATGAACCTCCCAGCCATCCTTGCCGGAAGGCACGATGCCGGAAATGCGCGATGATGGTCTGGGCATTATGCTACTCCCGAAATTTCATAACCCACCTGTTCGAGCCGGTCGCGCAGGGCGGCAATGTGGGCGGGTCCGACTTCGCAGCAGCCGCCGACGATGCCGGCGCCGGCCTCGACCCAGCCGATCGCCTGGCCGGCGTAGGCGTCCGGATCGAGGTCGTGGCGGGCGTGCAGCACTTCCACGGTACCGCCATGCTTGAGCGCCTCAATCGAGGTGAAGCCATTGGCATAAGCGCCGACCGGACCGCCGAGAGCGATCAGTTCGGGCAGCGCTGCAGCGATCGCTTCGGGCCGGCAGCAATTGATCAGCCGGGCCGCGACGGGCAGGCCATCAAGAGCGCCCGACGCCGCCGCAATGGCTTCGCCGCTGCGCAGGCGCGGCGTGCCGTGGTCGGCAAGCGTCCACGACACCCATACGGGCTTGCCGCTTTCCGACGCCGCGGTGACCGCGGCGCGCGCCTCTTCGGCCGACGCCATGGTTTCGCACAGAAACAGATCGACGCCGTCCGCCTGCTCGGCAACGATACGGCGATAGATGTCGAGCGTATCCTGGAAGGATATCGTCAGTGCCGGCGCATAGCTGCCGAACAGCGGCGACAGGCAGCCGGCAATCGCCGCGTCGCCGGCCTGGTCGCGTGCTTGCCTTGCCAGTTCTATGCCACGCTTCTGCAGCGGCTTGAACAGCTCTTCCGCGCCCTCGCGCGCCAGCCGCTCGGGCGTGGCTGAATAGGTGTTGATGGTGATGACGCGGGCGCCGGCGCGGATGAATTCCGCATGCAGGTCGCGCACCAGATCCGGTTCGTCGATCAGCACCCTGGCTGACCACAGCGGCGTCGGCTCGGAACTGCTGCGGCGGACCAGCTCCTGGCCCATGCCGCCATCGGTGAGGATCACTTTCTTCATGCTCTGAGCCTCACGTTCTTTGAATCCCATAACGGCTCATCCTTCTGCACGACCGCCCGAAAACGTTCGCCGAAGATCTCGACCTCGACCGCGGTTCCCGGCTCGGTAAGGTCAGCGCGCAGCATGCCGAGCGCGATCGACTTGTCGATGCGATGACCCCAGCCGCCGGACGTTGTCTCGCCGACGATCCGGCCTTCATGCCACAGCGTCGACATATAGGGTGCGTCGCAGTCGCCGGGATTTTCGACGACCAGCGTGACGAAGCGTTTCTTTACGCCCTGCTGCTTTTCGTTCTGCAGCGCCGCCTTGCCGCGGAAGTCGGGCTTGTCCCATCTGACGAAGCGCTCCAGCCCGCCCTGCAGGATCGAATAGTCGGTCGACAGGTCGCCCTTCCAGGTGCGGTAACCTTTTTCGAGCCGGAGCGAATCCAGCGCGTACATGCCGAACGGTTTTAGGCCATGCCTCTGCCCGGCCGCCCAGACGGCGTCGAAGATGGCTGCGGTATCGTCGACCTTGCTGTGGATTTCCCAGCCGAGCTCGCCGGCGAAGGACACGCGCACCAGCTTTGCCCAACGTCCGGCGATACTGGTTTCCTGATGCGTCAGCCAGGGCAGGGTGAGGTCGGCCGCGCAGAGTTCGGCGAGGATGTTTCGCGAGTTGGGGCCGGCGAGGATCTGGGTGGAGTATTCCTCCGTCCTGTCGACCAGCTTGAATGTGGCGTCCTTCGGGATGCGCGACTTCAGCCATTCGAAATCATGCCACTGAGCCACAGCGGCGGTGATCAGCGTCATCAGGTTCTCGTCGTGGCGGACCACCGACATTTCGGTGACGATGCGGCCCTTGTCGTCGGCAAAATAGACGAGGCCGATGCGGCCGGGTTTCGGCACCAGGCCTGTCACCTGGAGGCTCAGCCATTCGGCGCCACCCGGACCGTCGAGATTGAAACGGGAAAACCCCGGCAGGTCCAAAATGCCGGCGGCATCGCGGACGGCGAGGCATTCCTCGCGCACGCGATGCTGCCACGGCCCGTCGCGGCGGAAGGTCAGCGTGGATTCTTCGGAGATGTCGTCGCCTGCCTTCGCATACCAGGTGGCGCGTTCCCAGCCATTATAAGCGTCGAACCGGGCGCCGAGTGCCTTGATGCGGTCGTGGAGCGGCGACAGCTTGCGGTCGCGCCCGGCCGGCCAGGCATGGCGCGGGAACTGGATGGCATATTCGTTGCCGTAGATCTCCATGCCCTTGGCGACGCAATAATCCGGGGCCGAGGCAAAGGCGGTGAAACGGCGTGGATCGCACGACCACATGTCCCATTCGGTCTGGCCTTGCGTCACCCATTCGGCCAGCACCTTGCCGGCGCCGCCGCCCTGGGCGATGCCGAAGGTAAAGACGCAGGCCTCGAAGGCGTTCGGCACGCCGGGCATCGGCCCGATCAGCGGGTTGCCGTCGGGCGCATAGGGGATCGGCCCGTTGATGACCTTGGACAGGCCGGCGGTGCCGAGGATCGGCACGCGGGCGACAGCATCGGCCAGGTAGTGTTCCAGCCGGTCGAGATCGTCGGGAAACAGCTGGAACGAAAAGTCGTCGGGCATCGGATCGTTGTGGCCGACCCAGTGGGCGCGGCAATTGCGCTCATAGGGGCCGAGGTTCATGCCATTCTTTTCCTGGCGCAGATAATAGGACGTATCGACGTCGCGCAGCAGCGGCAGCTTCTTGCCTTGTTCCTTCGACCACGCCGCCAGTTCGGGGATTTCCTCGAACAGGATATATTGATGGCTCATCACCATCATCGGCACCTCGCGGCCGAACATCCTGCCGACTTCGGCGGCGCGGTAGCCCGCGGCATTGACGACGATCTCGCAACGGATCTCGCCTTGCGCCGTCTCGACCACCCACTCGTCGTTCTCGCGGTGCACGCCGGTGACCGGGCAGAAGCGGATGATCTTCGCGCCCATGTCGCGGGCACCTTTAGCCAGCGCCTGGGTCAATTGCGCCGGGTCGATATCGCCGTCATTCGGATCGTAGAGCGCGCCTTTCAGCTCATGCGTCTCGATGAAGGGATAACGGCGTTTGATCTCGTCCGGGCCGACCACGTCGATGTCCATGCCCTGGTAGCGGCCCATGCCCTTGGCGCGCTGGAATTCCTGCATACGCTCGGTCGTATGGGCGAGCCTGAGCGAGCCGGTGACGTGGTAGTTCATGGGATAGCCGACCTCGTCGGCCAGCCGGCGATAGAGCTCGGTCGAATAGCGCTGCATGTTCATCAGCGACCATGACGAGGAGAAAGTCGGCACGTTGCCGGCGGCATGCCAGGTCGAGCCGGAAGTCAGCTCGTTCTTCTCCAGAAGCACGCAGTCGGTCCAGCCCGCTTTGGCGAGATGGTAGAGCGAGGAGGCGCCGACGGCACCGCCTCCGATGATCACCACGCGCGCCGTGGTCGGCAAACCGGCCATGTTCTTCTCCAGATCAATAGACGGGCGGCGAAACCACCCAGATCACCACAGCCGGTTCCGCTCCAGGATTGCGCCAGCGGAACGGCTTGCCGTCAAAGCGGAAGGAGTCGCCTTCTCCAAGCCGGTGCCAGACGCCGGCAATTTCGATGTCGAAGCTGCCGGACGCGACGTAACCGGCTTCCTCGGTCGGCCGGCGCGCCTCGCTCTTCAGCTCGGCACCGGGGGCGAAGACCGAACGCAGCATCTCGAAGCTACCGCCGAGATCGGGCGACAGAAGCTCCTCCACCAGGCCGGAATCGCTTGTGCCAAGCGTGCGCCGGTTGCCGGCGCGCACGACCACGCCGCGTTCGGTCTCGACAGGCACGTCATGGCTGAAGAACAGGCTGACCGGCACGCCGAACAATTCGGCGAAGGCCCTGAGATCGCCGAGCGACGGGATCGACAGGCTGCGCTCGACCTGGCTGACCCAGCCGACGGAACGGCCGAGCTTCAGCCCGATTTCGGCAAGCGTCAGGCCGCGCGCCTTGCGCAACGCGCGAATGTCGCTGGCCAGCAGTCGTTCGCCGTTATCTTGTTCCGGTCTTGCGGCGATCGAGGGCAAAGCCACTCCCTTTGATGAATCACTTGGTGAAAAATGAAGAATCTCGATGAAAAATTCTTGGCAAATTTCATGTGACCGCAGGTCTGTGAAAAAATCAAGATGATTTTCATGAACCCACAAGATTTACTTGCGCCATTTTGACGGTTCAGGCAAAGGCTCGGCGCACGAGCGGAGAGTGGGGCGTCCGGTCGAGGCGGATAGGGCGTCGAGCGTTCATAGAAACTCGCAAGGATGCTCCATCACTTCTAGTCGGCGCATGATCCTTTCCGGATAGCCGGGTTCCAGGATTATGCGCAAAGGGACAGCCCATGCTGGAAAACAACTCCCGGATTGCGGCGGCGATCGTCGATGACGCGATCACCTCGCGCCGGTCCGTACGCGCCTTCTTGCCCGACATGGTCGACGACGACACCATCCGCGGTATTCTCGCCGTTGCCGCGCGCGCGCCCTCAGGCACCAACATGCAGCCCTGGAAGGTCTATGTGACCAAAGGCGAGGTCAAGCAGCGCATCACCGACGCCATCCTCAGTTCGGGCATCCGCGCCGAAAAGGCCGAGTGGGACGAGTACCGCTACTATCCCGACCAGTTCTTCGAACCCTATCTGACGCGACGGCGGGCCAACGGCTTCGGCCTCTACGGCGTGCTCGGCATCGGCCGGCGCGAGGTCGACAGGATGCGTGCGCAGCATGACCGCAATTTCGTCTTCTTCGATGCGCCGGTCGGCATGATCTTCACCGTCGACCGGCGGCTGAACAAGGGGTCGTGGATCGACTACGGCATGTTCCTGCAAAACATCATGGTCGCGGCGCGGGGCAGGGGCCTGCACACCTGCCCGCAGGCCGCCTTCGCGCCCTATCACCGGCAGATCAGGCCGGTGCTCAACATCCCCGACGAGGAGATCGTCGTCTGCGGCATGGCGCTCGGCCATGAGGATACGTCCAAGCCCGAAAATGCCTTCCGCACCGACCGCGCGCCGCTGGAAGAGTGGGTGACGTTCGCCGAGTAAGGTGACGACGCGCCGTCTAGCTACTGCACTTCGTAGCCGACTTCCTCGCTGGCGTGGCAGAGCGCCTTCCAGAACGAGCGGGCAAACGAGCGGAACACATAGATGTCGAACTGATCGGCGCCGGTGCGCTGGATCTGCGCGAAGACGTCGTGATGCATGGTCGAGCGGCCGGCGCCGATCGGGAACGCCGGCAGCGCGAAGTCGATGGCGAAGAATTTTGCCAGCACCCACTCGGCCTTCGGCCCGGCGATACGGATCGCGGTGCGGCCGTGCGAAAGGTCGGTCACCGTACCGATGGCCGAAGTGACGACACTGGCAAAGGCCGACGCCAATCCCTCGGCTTCATCGACCACAGTGAACTTTCCCGGCGCAAAGCCAAACACCGACCTGACGCCGTCCGTGACACCGCCGCCGGCACCGTCGGGCAAAGCCAGGCCGGTGACCGCATGGATGCCGGCCATCAACTTCTTCTCCTCGCCGGGCCAGGCGGCGAGCTGCAGGATCGAACCCTGCCTGGTTTCGGAGAGGATGATTTCGACACCGTGCTCGAAATTGCCATGCGAGCCTGGATGCAGCACCGGCTCAAGCGGTGATTGGCGTTCAACCATGCATGCGGCTCCCGTCCGGATCGAAGAAATGGTTGGAGACGATCTCGACCGGCCCGAACCGGTTGCGCAACGGGTCGGAAACATAGGCACGCGAGCCGCGCCGCGCCTTGCCGCCCTTGACCAGGGCAAGCGCGATATATTTGCCGAGCGCCGGCGAATAGCAGCAGGCGGTGATGTGGCCGAGCGAGCCGTGCGGATTGGCTTCGTCAAGCTCCTCGACGATGTGTGCGCCGCCGTTGAGCGGCTGGTTGTCGAGCGAAACAATACCGACGAGTTCCAGGCGGTCGGGTGCGATCAGCCCCTCGCGGTCCATCATCGCCGAACCGATGAACGGCTTCTTCTTCGACAGCATCCAGTCGAGATGCAGGTCGCGTGCCGTAGTGCGGCCGTCGATCTCGGCGCCGGTGACGTGGCCTTTCTCGATGCGCATGGTGCCCAGCGCCTCCAGGCCGTAGGTCACCAGCCCGAACGGCCTGCCGGCTTCGATCAGCGCCTCCCAAACATGGGTGCCGTAACCGGCGCCGGAATAGACCTCGAAGGCCATTTCGCCGGAGAAGGACAGCCGGCAGATCATCACCGGCACGCCAGCGATTTCGCCGTGGACGATGCCCATGAAGGGCAGGGCGGCGTTGTCGACGGCGGTGCCGCTGACGCACGCGGCCAATATCTGCCTCGCTTTCGGCCCGCCGATGGCGGCACCGGCCCATTGGTCGGTCACCGAGGTGACGTGGACCTTGAGCTCCGGCCAGATCACGTCGAGGAAATACTCCAGATGCTGCATCACCTTGCCGGCATTGGCGGTGGTGGTGGTCATCAGGAAATCCTGCTCGCCGAGCCGCCACGTGGTGCCGTCGTCGAAGGCGAGACCGTCCTCGCGCAGCATCAGCCCGTAGCGCGCCTTGCCGACGGCCAGCGTCGAAAACATGTTTGTGTATACGCGGTCGAGGAATTCCGCCGCGTCCGGGCCTTGCACCGCGATCTTGCCAAGTGTCGAGACGTCGACGATGCCGGCGCTCTCGCGCGTGGCTCTCGCTTCGCGCACATAGGCCTGCTCGATCGTCTCGCCGGGATGGCCGTAGATCATCGGCCGGTACCAGAGGCCGGCCGAATACATGGTGGCGCCGTTGGCGACGTGCCAGTCATGCATCGGCGTTAGCCGCTCGGGCTTCAGATCGCCGAAGCGTTCGGCGGCAAGCGAGCCGATCGACACCGCCGAAAAGGGCGGGCGAAAGCGCGTCGTGCCGACCTGCGGGATCGGCTTGCCCAGCGCCTCGGCCATGATGGCGAGGCCGGGTATGTTGGAGTTCTTGCCCTGGTCCGTCGCCATGCCGAGCGTAGTGTAGCGCTTCAGATGCTCGACCGAGACGAAGCCTTCGCGATGCGCCAGCCGCACGTCATCCGCCGTCACGTCATGCTGGAAATCGACGAAGCTCTTTCCTTCGGCCTTGATCTCGAACACCGGCGCCGGATCGGGATCGCCAGGTCTTGCCTCGATGGCAGGCAAGGCCGCCGGCGTGGCGGTTGCGCCCGCAGCGGAAAGGCCGGCGGCGCGGCCTTCGGTGATCGCCTCGGCGGTGGAGAAACTGCCGGTGAAGGCGCCGGCGCCGATCCATTGCCGTGTTGCGGGCTTGGGCGGCAGGAAAGCTTGCAATGCTTCGTTCCATTCCGCTCTGGCGCCGGCCTGGCTGGCCAGATGGATGGTCGGCGACCAGCCGCCCGACATCAGCAGGCAGTCGGCGTGGATGCTGCGCGCATCGCCGGAAAGCGCGCCGTTGACCATGTCGAAGCGCTGCACCTTGAAGCCGGAAAGCGCCTTGCCGCCCTCGGTGGCGATCACCGCGTGGCCAGAAAGGATCTCGGCCTCCGCTTCGCCGGCCAGCTTGCGCATTTCGCTCGAAAGCTCAGGGCGCACGTCGACGATGGCGACGACCACGGCGCCGGCCTTCTTCAGCGCAAGGGCGGAGCGATAGGCGCTGTCATTGTTGGTGAACACCCCGATCCTGTCGCCGGGCAGCACGCCATATTCATTGGCATAACGCTCGGCAGCATGCGCCAGCATTACGCCTGGCCGATCGTTGCCCGGAAAGACCAGCGGACGCTCCAGGGAGCCGGTGGCCAGCACCACCGATTTGGCGCGGATCGTCCAGTAGCGATGGCGCGGCTCGCCTTTGCCGGGCTTTTCCTTGTGGTCGGTGACGCGTTCGATCGCGGCAAGTGTGTTGCCGTCATAATAGCCCCAGACGGTGGTGCGCGGCAGCAGGCGGACGTTGTCACGGCCTTCGAGCTGGCCGGCGGCGCGCGCTGCCCAGTCGGCGGCCGGCATGCCATCGATCGTCTCGCCCGACCAATTGGCCGAGCCGCCGAAATGCGGCTCGAGCTCGGCCAGGATGACGCGTGCACCCTGATCGGCGGCCGCCCTGGCGGCCATCAGTCCGGCCGGGCCGGAGCCGACCACCAGCACATCGCAAAACGCGTTCATGCGTTCGTAGCGCGCCGTATCGGGAGCCGTGCCTGCCTTGCCCAGGCCGGCGGCACGGCGGATGAAATGCTCACAGAACATCCAGAAGCGCGTGCCCTTCAGCGGACCTATCACCGGTCCCATGAAGGTCTTGTAGTAGAAGCCGGCCGACAAAAGCTTGCCGCCGAGCTGGTTCACGGCACTGACGTCCCAGGCAAGCGAGGGGAAGCGGTTCTGGCTGATTCCTGCCAGCCCGTCATAGATCTCGACCATGGTGGCGGGAATGTTCGGCTCGCGAACCTCGCCCCTCAACACCGTCACCAGCGCGTTTGGCTCCTCGACGCCGGCAGTCAGCACGCCGCGCGGGCGGTGATATTTGAACGAACGCCCAAACAGGGAGACGCCGTTGGCCAGCAGCGCCGAAGCCAGCGTGTCGCCAGCATGGCCGGTATAGGGGGCGCCGTCGAAGGTGAAACGGATGGTCCGCAGCCGGTCGATGAGGCCGCCGGCCTCGCTACGGCGCGGGCTCATGGCTTGTCCTCGGCCCGGTGCCGCGCAACCGAGTTGTGGTCGCCGCGCGCGAACGCGGTGCTGGAGATCTCGTGCGTCAGCGTGTTGCGTACGACCCTGAGATGGGCGCGGCAGCCGCCGGAATGCTGCCAGATCTCATTGTGGTCGCCGGCCGGGTTAAGCCGATCGTAGACATAGGCGTTCCAGGCGTCGAGGTTCTGCGAGGCGGGCTGTGGGCGCAGGCGGTTGCCGTCGCCCTGATAGGTGAACTCGATGACGTCGCGCGGACCGCAATAGGGGCAGGTAATGAGCATGGATTTCTTAAACTTTCTCGTTTGACCATGATCTTGTCCGAAAACCGGTTTCCACTTTTCGGGATCATGGCCTAATGCAGCCGGGGCGTGGCGCCCTGGCCCTTGTCGTCGATCACCAGGCCACGGTAAAAGCGGTCGAGCGTGAAGGCCGCATTGAGATCGTGCGGCTCGTCCTTGGCAATGGTCCAGGCAAAGCACCAGCCGGAAGCCGGCGTCGCCTTGAAGCCGCCATAGCACCAGCCGCAATTGAGATACATGCCCGGCAGCGGACCGGTGGTGATGATTGGCGAGCCGTCCATCGACATGTCGCAGACGCCGCCCCATGAGCGCAGCATGCGGACGCGGGCGAGCCCCGGGAATAGCGCCAGCATCTCGCTCATCACCTCATCGACGATCGGCAGGCTGCCGCGTTGGGCGTAGCTGTTGTAGCCGTCGAGATCGCCGCCATAGACAAGGCCGCCCTTGTCCGATTGCGACATATAAAAATGGCCCATGCCGAAGGTCAGGACCGTATCGATGAAGGGTTTTAGCGATTCCGTGACGAAGGCCTGCAGCACGTGGCTCTCGATCGGCATCGTCTCGATGCCGGCAAGCCGCATGACCCGCCCGGTGCTGCCGGCCACTGCGACGGCTACCTTTTTGGCGCGGATTTCGCCGCGCGTCGTCGTGACGCCGGTGATGCGGTCGCCGTCGCGCAGGAAGCCGGTGACCTCGCAGTTTTCGATGATGTCGACGCCGCGGCGATCTGCGCCGCGCGCATAGCCCCAGGCGACCGCGTCGTGGCGGGCGGTGCCGGCGCGCCGCTGCATCAGGCCACCGACGATCGGGAAACGCGCGGTGGCCGAGACGTCGAGCGCCGGCACCAGGCGCGCGATTTCGGCGGGGGTCATCAGTTCGGCGTCGACGCCGAGATGGCGCATGGCGTTGCCACGCCGGGCATAGTCGTCGAGCTGGGCAGGTGTGTGGGCGAGGTTCAGGCAGCCGCGCTGCGAGAACATGACGTTGTAGTTGAGGTCATGGGCCAGGTTCTCCCACAGCTTCATCGAATGCTCGTAAAAGCGCGTGTTGGCCGGCAGGAGATAGTTGGAACGGACCGCCGTGGTGTTGCGGCCGACATTGCCGGAGCCGAGCCAGCCCTTCTCCAGCACCGCGACATTGGTGATGCCGTGCTCCTTGGCTAGATAGTAAGCGGTCGACAGGCCATGGCCGCCGCCGCCGATGACGATCACGTCGTAGGACGCTTTCGGGTCGGGCTTGCGCCAGGCCGGCTTCCAGTCCTTGTTTCCGGTCAGCGCGTTTTTGAGAAGCGAAAAGGCCGAATATTCCGCCATTCTTATTGTCATCCATTTCAGGCTTTGCGGCAGACTATAGAGCAGGCCGCCAATGCAAAGCCAAGATTGCGCCATCGCTTTTCGACTCCCCGACTTCGATTGGCGACTTCGATTGGCCGACTTCGAAAGCGGGCCGTCAGGGACGGCTTGCCCCCAGATATGTCGGTCTTTATCAAGAGCGGGCCTTTAGAACGCCTTATCGCCCGTGAGTCGCCAGACAATCATGTTTTTCCGACTGATCCGTTTCGTTCTGGTCCTGGCGCTTGTCGCCACGGCGCCGCTTTCGTTGCGAGCGGTGGCGCAAGGGCTTGGCCAGGCGCCTGCGGGACTGGTCAGTGATCAGCAGAAGATCCTCCAAGATCTGACGACAAAGACCGACAACCTCGAAAAGAAGATCCAGCAGGACGGCGACGATGACGCCAGCCTTGTCGATATTCGGCTGCAGCTGGAAGAAATGTCGCGCGCTTCGCTGAACAGCGCGCTCGCTTTCCGGCCGCGGCTGAGCGAGATCAACAGTCGGCTCGAGCAGTTGGGTCCGCCACCGGCCGCGGGCCAGCCGGCCGAGCCCGATATCGTGACCGGCGAACGCCAGGCGCTGGCCTCCGAAAAAGCCGAAATCAATGCCGTCATCGCCACGGCGCAAACCCTGTCGATCCGCATCAGCGGGCTGATCGAGCAGATAGGCAACATGCGCAGCCAGCTGTTCCGCAATCAGCTCACCAAGCGCTACGTGCTGTCGGATGCATTGAGCCCCGAGGTCATTTCCGACGCCAACGACGAATTTACCAGTTTCTATAAGGCGGTGTCGTCCTGGCTGAGCTTCGCCTTCAAGTTCAAGTTCCAGGCCATTCTTGCCGCGGCCCTGATGGCGCTCGCGCTGGCTGCTGTGCTTTTCGTCGGCGGGCGGCGCCTGTTCGGCCGCGTCTTCGAAGCCGATCCTTCCGTCGAGGATCCCTCCTATCTCAGCCGCTTGTCGGTGGCGTTCTGGTCGACATTGCTGCCGACGCTGGCGGTTGGCGTCTTCCTTGTCTCGACCATTTTCTTCTTCAATTACTATAACGTGTTGCGCGGCGACATCGGCATCTTCCTGAATGCGCTGGTTGCCGTTATCGCGGTGGTGTTCTGCGTCAACCGGCTGACCAATTCGGCGCTGGAACCGCGGCTGCCGAACTGGCGTCTGATCCCTGTCGAAACCGGCCCGGCGCGCTGGCTGGTGCGGCTGACCACTGCCATGGCCGTCGCCATCGGCATCAATTATTTCCTGTCGGTCGTCAACGACAAGATGGGCTCGCCGCTGTCGCTGACCATCGCCAGAAGCTTTGTCGCCACCATCAGCGTCGGCGTCATCCTGATCCTGATGAGCCTGCTTAAGCCGTTCAAGGCTGCCGACGGGAGCTGGCGCCCGTGGCCGGCATGGCTGCGCTACACCGCCGTCGCGCTGGGGCTATTCACCATCGCGTCGGCGCTGCTCGGCTTTATCGGCCTTGCCATTTTCGTCTCGGTGCAGGTCGTGGTCACCGGCACGATCCTGGTCACCGCCTATATCGGCTTCCTGTCGGCGCGGGCGATCGGCGAGGAAGGCGGTTTCGCCAACACTTCGATCGGGCGCTGGCTATCGGCCAATTCAAGCTATGAAGAGACCGCGCTCGACCAGCTCGGGCTTGTCGTCAGCGCCGCCATCAACATTATGATCGTGCTGGTGTTCCTGCCGCTGATCCTGTTGATGTGGGGCTTCCAGCCCGGCGACATCCAGGCGTGGGCCTACAAGCTGGCGACCGGGCTCACCATCGGCTCGGTGACGATCTCGGTCACCGGCATCCTCACCGGCGTCGTCGTCTTCATCATCGGCTATTTCCTGACGCGCTGGTTCCAGGGCTGGCTCGACGGCTCGGTGATGGCGCGCGGCCGGGTCGACACCGGCGTGCGCAATTCGATCCGGCTGGCGGTCGGTTATGCCGGCGTCGCGGTCGCGGCACTGGTCGGCATCTCGGCGGCCGGTATCGACCTCTCCAATCTCGCGCTGGTCGCCGGCGCCCTGTCCCTCGGCATCGGTTTCGGCCTGCAGAATGTCGTCTCGAATTTCGTGTCGGGTCTGATCCTGTTGGCCGAGCGGCCGTTCAAGGTCGGCGACTGGATCGTCGCCGGCGACATCAGCGGCACGGTCAAGAAGATCAGCGTACGCGCCACCGAGATCGAGACGTTCCAGCGGCAATCGGTGATCCTGCCCAATTCAAACCTGATCAACAATGCGGTCGGCAACTGGACGCACCGCAACAAACTCGGCCGCGTCGACATCAAGGTCGGCGTCGCCTATGGCAGCGACGTCAAGCA
The DNA here is from genome assembly GCF_040318915.1 of Mesorhizobium sp. M0991. Taxonomy (NCBI): domain Bacteria; kingdom Pseudomonadati; phylum Pseudomonadota; class Alphaproteobacteria; order Hyphomicrobiales; family Phyllobacteriaceae; genus Mesorhizobium; species Mesorhizobium sp. M0991. The sequence goes on along the minus strand of NZ_JAMYNE010000015.1, from coordinate 151,676 downwards.
CGTGCATGGCGTCCTGTTGGAGATTGCGCGCAGTCATCCGTTGGTGCTGAAAAATCCGGAACCCTTCGTGCTGTTTTCCAATTTCGGCCCGGCCGCACTCGAATTCGAGATTCGCGTGTTCCTGGCAGACGTTCTTAGTGGCAATATCGTCCAGAACGACATCCGCTTTACTATCTTCGATGTGTTCGCCGACCAGCATATCGAAATTCCGTCGGCGCCGCGCGCCGTCGTCGAGACCAAAAAGCACGAGGCGTGGCCGATCGACGACGACAAGATCGAAGTCGAATTCGCCGAGCGAGAGCAAGCAAAAGTCCTCGCGGCGGCAGAGGCGAAACGTCTCGCCAAGTCGGGACGCAAGGTGCGGAAGCCCGATCCTGACTAGCTGTTTGGAGCTTGCCTTCAAGCCTTCGGAAACCAATTGCGGCATGAATGCGGCATTCAGTTGCCGTTCAGCTTGCATTGCATATAAGCTCACCTGCAAACGGCGAGAATGCCTTGCGAAATGCAACAGGGGCGGTGGCAACACCGATATTGCAAAATGTGGAAGTCTCTCGTCGCCGCCATCGCTTTTCTGGCCGTGGGCGGTTCGGCCCATGCCGCCAGCGCGGTCAACAAGGACGCCGAGACCCGCACGCTGATCGTGACGGAAGGCGGCGGCAAGACCGAGCTGGCGCTGGCCGCCGGCGAAACCGTGGAATTTTGCCCGAGCGGCTGTTTCGTTACCTTGCCGAATGGCGACCTCGAGGCACTGACCGGTTCGGAAACGATCGAGATCTCGGGTGGCGTCGCGCGCATCAAGTAACATCGACGCCATGATTTTTGAAGGCCGGGCAAACGCCCGGCCTTTTATTTGCTTCCGGTAATCGGCGATGAAGGTACGCACTTTTCTTCGAAGCTGCGCAGGACTGGCTCTAGCAGCGCCTTCGTACCGAGCAGGGCGAAGGCGTAGGTCTAACTGCATTCGACGAGCTGGTGGCGCGGGCTTTTTTGGCGATGTCGCAAACAGGCTGCAAGCGCGCCGCCGCGCCGCCCTATAGTCTGCCGCAATAGCATCTTGGAGTCGCGGGCAATGGCAGGATTTCCGGAAAAGGCGAAGGTCGTCATCGTCGGGCTGGGCGGAATCGTCGGCGCGTCGGTCGCCCATCACCTGATCGAGCGCGGATGGGACGATATTGTCGGCATCGACAAATCGGGCATCCCGACCGATATCGGCTCGACGGCGCACGCCTCCGACTTCTGCTACACGACCAGCCATGATTTCCTGTCGTGCTGGACGACGCTCTATTCCATCGATTTCTACGAAAAGATGGGTCATTACGCGCGCATCGGCGGCCTCGAGGTCGCCCGCGTCGGCGACGACGCCCGTATGGCGGAAATCAAGCGCAAGATCGCTTCGGCGAAGGCCTTCGGCACACGCGCGCGCCTGATCGATCCCGCCGAGATCAAGGAAAAATTCCCGCTGATCGAAGAACAGATGGTACAGGGCGGCCTGTGGGATCCCGACGCCGGCCTCGTCATCCCGCGCTCGCAGACCGTCGCCGGCAAGCTTGTCGACCAGGCGGAAGCCTCCGGCAAACTCAGGGCGTTTGCCAACACCTCGGCCAGGTCGCTCGTCATCGAGAACGGCCGCATCAAGGGCGTGGTGACCGACCGCGGCACCATCGAAGCCGACTATGTCGTGGTCTGCACCGGCATCTGGGGACGGCTGATTGCGGAAATGGCGGGCGAGGACCTGCCGGTCATGCCGATCGACCATCCGCTTACCTTCTTCGGGCCGTACACTGAGTTCGCCGGCACCGGCAAGGAGATCGGCTGGCCGCTGCTGCGCGACCAGGGCAACTCGGCTTACATGCGCGATACCGGCGACCCCAAGACCGCCGAAGGCGGGCAGATCGAATGGGGTTATTACGAAGAGACCAATCCGCGCCTTTGCCATCCGCGCGATATTCTCGAGAAAAACGAGGCGCGGCTTTCGCCGTCGCAACGCGATCTCGACATGGAGCAGATCCTGGCGCCGCTCGAGCGCGCCATGGAACTGACGCCGATCCTGGGCGAGCTGGGCTACAATGAGAGCCATTCCTTCAACGGCCTGCTGCAGGTGACGGCGGACGGCGGCCCATCGATGGGCGAAAGCCAGAAGGTGAGGGGCCTCTGGTATGCCGTTGCCATCTGGGTCAAGGACGGCCCCGGCATGGGCAAGCTCATCGCAGACTGGATGACGGACGGCCGCACGGCGATCGACCACCACGCCATCGACTATTCGCGTTTCTATCCGCACCAGACCAAAGAGCAGTTCATCTGGGACCGCTGCACCGAAACCGCGATGAAGGTCTACAACCCGGCGGTGCATCCGCGTGAGCCCTTCTCCAAGGCCCGCAATGTCCGCCGCTCGCCCTTCTGGGAGCGCGAGAAGGAACTCGGCGGCTATTTCATGGAGCTCGGCGGCTGGGAGCGCGCCCACGGCTACGCCGCCAACGAGCATTTGCTCGAGAAATACGGCAACCGGGTGCCGGTGCGCCAAAACGAATGGGACAACCGCCATTTCTGGCGCGTCTCGAATGCCGAGCATCTCGCCATGAGCGAGGATTGCGGCATCGTCAACCTCTCGCATTTCGCCATGTACGACGTGGAAGGTCCCGATCATGTCGCGCTGATGGAATGGCTGTGCGCGGCAAAGATCGGCGGCGACGGCAATATCGGCAAGGGCATCTATACGCATTTCCTCGACGAGGAAGGCATGGTCCGCGCCGACCTGACCGTCATCCGCATGGCCGACCGCTGCCGCGTCATCGACGGCGCTGATGCCGGGCCGCGCGACTTCCAGTACATGCGCCGGACGGCAGAGGACAAAGGCTTCGACGTTACCGTCACCGATGTGACCGAGAGATATGTGACCGTCGGCATCTGGGGTCCGAACGCGCGGGCAACATTGGGCAAGGTCGTGGAAAACCCCGACGGACTGACGCCTGAGAATTTTCCCTTTGCCGCGATCAAGCCCGTCAGGATCGCCGGCAAGGACGTGACCGCCTTCCGCATCTCCTATGTCGGCGAGCAAGGCTGGGAACTGCATATGCGCTACGAGGACGGCCTGGCCGTCTGGGACGCGCTGCGGTCGACCGGCGTGATGGCCTTTGGCGTCGAGACCTATGCCAACAGCCGCCGCATGGAGAAGAGCCTGCGCCTGCAGAACGCGGATCTGTTGACCGAATACAATCTGCTGGAAGCCGACCTTGCCCGCCCGAAGGTCAAGGAGGCCGATTTCTGCGGCAAGGCAAAGCATCTGGAATATCGCGCCCGGGCGCATCAGCCGGCCATGCTTTGCACGCTTATCATGACGGACAATACCGATTCCAACGGCGTTCCCCGCTATCCGGTCGGCATGATGCCGGTGATGGATCCGCAAACCGGTGAGACGCTGGTTGACGAGCTCGGCCGTCGGTCGTTCACGACCTCGGTGGTCTATGGTCCGACCCTCGGCAAGAACATCGCGCTCGCCTACCTGCCCTGGGCTTATTGCCAGGAGGGCCGCAAGCTGAGCGTCGAATATTTCGGCGAGAAATACCCGGTCGAAGTGGCCGCCGTCGGCTACAGGCCGCTCTACGACCCGGAGAACCTCAATCCGCGCAGCTGAACGTTGCTTGCTTGCCGATTCTCCACACAGGCAGCCCGAGTAGTGCCAGCAGGACCTGAATGCAGAAGCCCGATTCATCGTCGGGCTTTTCGCTTTGTGGAGCGATGATTCTCGCTTACCGTCGCGCTGCGATTGGGGGGTGCCTTTGCGGCGGATCGGCTGGGACAGAAAAAACGATGCGCTTGTGTTTCAGCTGAACCGGAATATCCCGGTTCGCGTCAGCTGGACCTTGGCAATTCCCATCGTGCTGCCCTTCCTGAACGAGTGGGCGAGCCGACCCAAGGATGCACTGATCCATACCTCTATCTTTGCAGCGCTTCTATTTGCGTCGATATTTTTGCACGAACTGGCACACGCCTGGATCGGACGCCGACAAGGCGTCGCCACCGACAGGATAGAATTATATCTCTTCGGCGGGCTCACGCGTTTCAAACGCGCCGCAGCGCCATCGCCTGCCTGGGCGCGGATTGCGATAGCGGGTCCCCTGGCGAACGTCGCGCTCGCCGCGTTTTTCGCTGCGGCCTATTATCTGGTTTTTGGAGAACTCATCCCAGTTGCGCCCGAAAGGCCATTCGGGTGGCTGCCGTCAAGGTCGGCCGGTCCTCTGGAATGGACGCTTTGGATTGGCGCATTGTTGAACGTGTCGCTTATCGTTCTCAACATCCTGCCCGCCTACGATCTGGATGGCGGCGTGATTGCAAGACATTTGTTCCTGAGACGCTTCGGCGTCCGCCGGGCCGCGCAGATCGTCGGCATCTGCGGCATCGTACTTTCAATTCTGCGTTTTGCGATCATCTTGCCTGCCGCGGGTGCAGGTATTCTGTTGTGGCTTCCGCCGTCATTCAAGCCGAACTGGAGGGCAGCGCGCGGGGTCGGTACTAGAAAACCGAAGCCGGACCCATTCCCTGAGACGGATGTCGAGAAGGCCGTGGAGTGGCGGGGACGGGGCGGGCACCGCATCCACAAATGAAATTCATTTTCCGGCGGTTCGCAAAAATGTGACCGGATGAGCCCGGCTCTCCACCGGGCTTTTCTCTTTGTCGATCGGCGATTTTCGCTTACCGTGCGGCATGTCTGCTTTTGCCCGTGCAAGACATCTCGTCTCGGGCGCCGCCGCGCTGGCGTCGGCGCTGTGGCTGACTGCAAACTCCCGCGCCGCCGAGCCGGTTGATGTCCAACTGGTGCTGGCAGTCGACGTATCCTTGTCCATGTCGCCCGACGAGCTCGAAATCCAGCGTCATGGCTATGCGGCGGCGCTGACGCACGACGATGTCCTGCAGGCAATCGGCGAAGGCGCTCATGGCAAGATTGCCGTCACCTACGTCGAATGGGCTGGCGCGACCTGGCAGCAGGTCGTGGTGCCATGGACGGTGATCGCCAATCGTGCCGACGCTGAGCGGCTGGCAGCGCAGCTTTCCGCTCATCCGCCGGCCAGTGCCAGGCGCACCTCGATCTCCGGCGCCTTAGAATTCGCCAGCGATCTCTTTGCCGAAAGCGGCTTCCAGGGCGTCAAGCGGGTGATCGACATTTCGGGTGACGGCCCCAACAACCAGGGCGCACCTGTCGATATCACCCGCGACGCCGTGATTAAGCAGGGCATCACCGTCAACGGCCTGCCGCTGATGACCAGGGGCGGGTTCAGCAGCGCTTATGATGTCAACAATCTCGACCGTTACTACAGCGACTGCGTCATCGGCGGGCCGGGCTCCTTCATGATCCCGGTCAATGACTGGACGCAGTTTCCGGAGGCAATCCGCCGCAAGCTGGTGCTGGAGCTTGCTGGTCCGGCCTCGCCGCAGCGAGCGGCCGAAGAGGCGGCGCATCCGCCATTGGTGCTGGCACAGGACATCCCCGACACCGACTGCCTGGTCGGCGAAAAAATGTGGCGCGATCGCAGCTGGATGTACAACACCCGCTAATGGCGAAGTTTACTGCCGGTAGTGAGATACCGCAGTGCAGCATCTGCTTCATTGACAAGCCTGTGGGCGTCTGTGACACAATTCCCCATCCGAACACATAAAAAGGGGAACCGAGATGAACAGGATCGGAATTCTTGCCGCAGGCTTGACGCTTGCCGTCGGATTGTCCGCGCCGGCGATGGCCGCCACATCGGTTAGCATCGGCATCAGTGGATGGACCGGCTTTGCGCCGCTGACCCTCGCCAAGCAGGCCGGCATCTTCGAAAAGCACGGCCTCGACGTCACCTTGAAGAAGGTGCCGCAAGCCAGCCGGCCGCTCGCCATCGCCAGCGGCGACCTGCAATGCGCCGCCACCACGGTCGAGACCTGGCTGGTCTGGAACGCCAATGGTGTGACGACCAAGCAGATATTCCAGCTCGACAAGTCCTACGGCGCCGACGGCATTGTCGCCCGCAACGACATCAAGACCGTCGCCGATCTCAAGGGTAAGTCGGTCGCGTCCTCGGCGCCGGGCACGTCGCCCTATTTCATGCTGGCCTGGGTGCTCAACAAGAACGGCATGTCGACCAAGGACGTGACGGTCGTCAACCTGGAGCCGGACGCGGCGGCGCAGGCGTTTCTCGCCGGACAGAACGATGCGGCGGTGACCTATGAGCCGTTCATCTCGGCGGTGCGCGACAAGTCCGACCAGGGCCATATCCTTGTGACCACTCTCGACTATCCGATGGTCCTCGATACAGTCGGCTGCACGCCGGAGTTCCTTAAGGCCAATCCGGATGCGGCCAAGGCGCTTGCCGACAGCTATTTCGAGGCACTCGACCTGATCAAGAGCGATCCCGCGAAATCCTATGAAACGATGGGCGCCGACGTGAAGCAGTCGGCCAAGGAGTTCGAAGAGTCGGCCAAATACCTGAAATGGGCCGACAAGGCCGAAAACAAGCAGTTCTTCACCAAGGAATTCCAGGACTTTTCCAAGACCGCCGGCGAGCTTCTGCTGCAGATGGGCTTGATCAAGGAAGCGCCCGACGTCTCGACATTGGCCGACACCAGCGCCGTCGCCGACTAACCGGCAGGATTGTCGCCCGGCGGCGGCGCGTGCGCCGCCGCTTTTTCATTCAGATCAGAGGACGGTCGAAGATGCCGCGCCCCTTGCATCCGGTCTCGCCGGGCACTCGAACCGTGCTCGGCATCTCGTTCTTCGTGCTGTTCGTGGCGTTCTGGGCGTGGATCACGCTTGGCGGCCACGTCAATCGCATTTTCCTTGCCGATCCGCTGTCGATGGTGCGAGACGGCTGGCGGCTGCTGGTCGAGGACCGCTTCTGGCTCGACATCCTCATCACCATCTGGCGCGTCTTCGGCGGGTTTCTGATGGCGGCCATCGTTGCCGTCCCGCTCGGCATCGTGATGGGCGCCTGGAAGCCGGTGGAGGCGTTCCTGGAGCCGTTCGTCTCCTTTGCCCGCTATCTGCCGGCATCGGCCTTCATCCCGCTGCTCATCCTGTGGGCGGGCGTCGGCGAGCTCGAAAAACTGCTGGTGATCTTCGTCGGCTCGGTGTTCCAGATCATCCTGATCATCGCGGTCAAGGTCGGCGGCACACGGCGCGACCTGGTCGAGGCCGCCTATACGCTTGGGTCGTCCGACAACGGCATCGTGCGGCGCGTGATCATGCCGGCCAATGCGCCCGAGATCGCCGAAACCCTGCGCCTGGTGCTCGGCTGGGCCTGGACCTATGTCATCGTCGCCGAGCTGATCGGCTCGTCGTCGGGCATCGGCTACATGATCATCAACAGCCAGTCGCGGTTGGCGACGGGGCAGATCATCTTCGGCATCATCGTCATCGGCCTGATCGGGCTGCTGTCTGATTTCGCCTTCAAGGCGCTCAACCGCTGGCTGTTTCCGTGGAGCCTGGCGTGAGCAAGCTGCTCATTGAAGGCGTCTCGCGCACCTTCGCCGGTGTCGGCGGCGGGCAGCCGGTCCAGGCACTGATGCCGGTCGATCTGGCGGTTGCTGCCAACGACTTCATCACCATCCTGGGGCCATCCGGCTGTGGAAAGTCGACGCTGCTCAGGATCGTCGCCGGCCTCGAAGCGCCGAGTGAGGGACGTGTTCTGCTCGACGGCAGGGTGGTGGACCGGCCGGGTCCAGACCGTGGCATGGTTTTCCAGTCCTATACGCTGTTCCCGTGGCTGACGGTCGCCGACAACATCGCCTTCGGCCTGCGCGAGCGCGGAATGGCCGAACGAGAGCGGCACGATATCGTCGCGTCCTATGTCGATCTCGTCGGGCTTAAAGGCTTCGAGAACCATTGGCCGAAGCAACTTTCAGGCGGCATGCAGCAGCGCACCGCGATCGCCAGGGCACTGGCCAACGATCCGGAGATCCTGCTGCTCGACGAGCCGTTCGGCGCACTCGACAACCAGACCCGCGGGCTGATGCAGGAACTGCTTCTCGGCATCTGGGAGCGCCGGCAAAAGACGGTGCTGTTCGTCACCCACGACATAGAGGAGGCGATCTTCATGGCATCGCGCGTCGTGGTGATGACGGCGCGGCCTGGCCGCATCAAGTCGGATGTCGCTGTCGACCTGCCGCATCCGCGCCACTATACGCTGAAGACCAGCCCGGAGTTTTCGGCACTGAAGGCGCGGCTGACGGAAGACATCCGCGTCGAGGCGATGCGCACGGCCGAAGTGCATTGACTAGGCAGGCTTCGTTCAGCCGATGGTCCGATCAAGCCGCCAGAAGCTGCTTGCGGTCGACTCGTTCTTGTTGCGGCGAGCGGGCGTACAACTCGCGATAACATTTGGAGAAATGCGAGGCGGAAACAAAGCCGCAGGCGACCGCCACTTCGACCACCGGCAACGACGACTGGATCAGCAGGTGCCGGGCGCGGTCGAGGCGGATCTCCAGATAGTAACGGGCAGGGGAGCGCCCCATCTCGGTGCGGAACAGGCGCTCGATCTGCCGGCGCGACAGGTCGACATGGTCAGCGATCTCGATCAGCGAGAGCGGCTCGGAGAGATTGGCCTCCATCAGCTCGATAATGGTCAGCACCTTGGAATTCTGCACGCCAAGGCGGGCGCGCAGCGGCAGGCGCTGGCGGTCGGTCGGGCTGCGCACGCGATCGGTCAGCACCTGCTCGCAGACGCGGTTAACGAGGCTCTCGTCGAAATCGTCGCCGATCAGCTTCAGCATCATGTCGAGCGCAGCGGTGCCGCCGGCGCAGGTGTAGATGTTCTGGTCGATCTCGAAGAGGTCGGCGAAGACATTGGCCTTGGGGAACGCCTCGGAAAAGCCCGGCAGGTTCTCCCAATGGATGGCGCAGCGCTTGTTGGACAGCAGGCCCGCGGCGGCCAGGATATGCGCGCCGGTGCACAGGCCGCCGACGGCAACGCCGCGATTGTACTCCTCGCGCAGCCAGGCAAAGGCCGATTTGTTCTGATAGCGCTCGACATTGATGCCGCTGCAAACGATGGCCATGTTCGGCCGGTCCGGTCCGGACATTTTCTTGCGCTCTTCCTCCAGCGAGGTGTTGACGGCGCATTCGACGCCGTTCGAGGCGCGCACCGGCTTGCCGTCGATGCTGGCGAGCCGCCAGCGATAGGCTTCATAGCCGAGCATGCGGTTGGCCGAACGCAACGGATCGAGCGCCGTCGCGAAGGCGATCATGGTGAAATCGGGGACCAGGAAGAATACAAACGATCGCCGGATCGGGTGCTTTACGACGTTCACGGGTAGATCCTCACGCTGCAATGGCGCGAACAGGATGTCGCGATCAGCATAGCGACATCAGGAAAAACGTTTCCTGTCAATTGGCTAGATGGCAACGGAAAGACTTTATTTGCGACATGGGTCGCAAATGGGCAATCGCTATGCGGCGAAGGGCACAATGTGCCGCCGGATCGACCAAACGAGCCGACGCAGTCTGCGCACACGAAAACGCCGCCTCGGCAAAGCCAAAGCGGCGCTGGATCGACGTCGACGCAGCGCTAGACTGCTTCCGCCAAGATTTGCTGTCTCAGGCGACAAAGCCGAGGCGCGCGGCAGCCATGGCGCCGGTCTGGCCAGGCATGGTGTTGGCCAGGCGCTGGCGCTCGAGCGCGGTCGTCAGGTTCATTTCGCGGCGGGCAAAGAGGCGGGCAAAAAGCTTCATGATCATCTCCATTCGGTTGCTCAGACGGGTCGCCTTCGCTTGATGGAGTGGGGCAGCTCGTTTGTTGATGATGATATAGGCTTACGTGAGGGGAAACTAAATCGCAAAAGCGAAGCACTTGATATGAAAAGCGACACGGAATGCGACAAATTTGGGCATTCTGCCCAGGATTTTCGATTATTTACAATGTGTTGATTGCCGGCACGGGCTGCTATGCGACTTGCTCATATGCGTCATGGGGCGGCGACATGGCTCGGGGAAATCATTTGAATACAAACAAAAAGGCCTGCCGGGCTGATCTGCGCGGCAGGCCTTCAGCTGTTGATACACACGGTTTACTTTGCTCCAGCCCAGGATCCTACGCCATGGCGAGTGCCGGCCTTGGCGTCGGCAGCTTCGGGCCAGCCGATATCCTTCTGCAGTTCAATCGGCAGTGCGCGGATGGCGCGTTCCGTCTGGTAGCGGGCGCGGGCCTCACTGAATTCGGTCGCGATCCGACCGATGGATGACAGGATAGACATCTCATTCTCCTTCGCGTTGGGCCGGGATTTTCCCGGCGCTTGCAGCGTCAGGCGGTACACCGGGTTTGTTTCAGCTTCATTTCGTGTCGATTGCAGGTCCGTGTCATGGTTGTTTCCCGGACCACTTCGATGCAGCCTGCCTTCGATGGAGTTGACTATCCTCCCAAACTGATGTTCAATCAAACGAAATGGAATGATGGTTTGCATCAGAAAAATTGAAGGTCGATTCCCATGAACGCCCCACTCAATCATCCGCTGCCGCTGCTCGATCTTGATGTTCTGCGCACTTTCGTCGCAATCGCCGAGACCGGCAGCTTCACCACTGCGGCCAATGCGGTCTTCCGCACGCCGTCGGCCGTCTCCATGCAGATCAAGAAGCTGGAGGACATACTCGGCCGCTCGGTGTTCGCGCGCGACGCCCGTTCGGTGACGCTGACCACCGATGGCGAGATGCTGCTCGGCTATGCGCGCCGCCTGCTGTCGATCAATCGCGAGGTGGTGTCGAAGTTCATCATTCCAGACATTGTCGGGGTGGTGCGGCTCGGCTCGCCGGACGATTACGGCGAACGTGTGCTGCCGCATGTGCTGAAGCGGTTCGCACAATCGCATCCATCAATCGCGGTCGACGTCACCATCGACCAGAGCGTCAATTTGCGCCGGCGCATGGACGACCGGGCGCTCGACATCACGCTGCTAACCAACTCCTACAAGACCAGCGCGATCGGCGCCGAAGTGCTGCTCACAGAGCCGATCGTCTGGGCCGGTGCCAAGGGCGGTTGCGCGCATCTGCGCGAGCCGCTGCCGGTCTCATTGTGGGAAGAGGGCTGTGCCTGGCGGGCAGGGGCATTGGAGGCGCTTGGCCGCGAGGGCCGCAACTACCGCATCGCCTATATGAGCGCACACACGGCCGGCCAGCGCGCCGCGATCATGGCGGATCTTGCAGTCGCGCCGCTGCCGAAATCGTTCCTCGGCAGTGACATGGTCGAGCTGTGCCCGAAGGACGGCATGCCTGACATCGGCACCTACAATCTCGCCATGGTGGTGACGCCAGACGCCAGCGCGCCGGTGAAGGCAGTCGCCGACCATATCCGCGCGACGTTTGAGGTGTTCAGGGAAACTGGGAAGTTCTGACCCAAACTACGACCTGAGCGGCGCAACCAGATCGCGAGGGGTTCCGTCGCGGTCTGTCCTTTGCAGCGACAACTCGCCTGCCGTGGCATGGTAACTGTCAGTTTCGTTGGTCAAGAAGGCCACTATACTGTCCCGCGCGCGTCGCGCCTCCGGCATGTCGATCAACGGCCAGACATGGAACATGCCTTGCTCGTGGACGACCTCAATTTCGACGCCGGCCGCGCGTGCCTTTTCCGCGAAGATCAGATTGTCGGGGGTGAGCAGATCGCGTGAACCGGTCAGCAGCAGCGTTTTGGGCAGCACCGACAGGTCGCCGTAAACCGGGCTGATGCGCCAGTCGGTGGGATCTATGCCGGCGCTGTAAAGCCGGATCGCCTCGCGGCCGCCAGCAATGCCTAGCCACGGATCGTTGCGTTCAGCCTCATACATTTCTGGGTTGGCGAGCGACACGTCGAGGCCGGGCGAAATCAGCACGTGGCGTGATGGCAAGGGCAGGCCGTCTTGCGCAGCCATCATGGTCAGCACGACGGCCATGTTTCCGCCGGCGGAATCGCCCATGAAGATGATGTCATTCGCCCTGGTTTCGCCGAACATCTGGCGGTAGACGGCGCCGACCATGCCGAACATGGCGTGGAAATCGTGTTCGGGAGCAATGGGATAGATCGGCACGGTGATGCCGAACCCGAGACGGTCGGCCATGTCGGCGATCAGCCGCCAATGATAGGGTGTGATTTCAAAGACGTAAGCGCCGCCGTGCAGGTAGAGAATCCGCCTCCGCTCGCCAGCCTGGGGAGCGATCTCGTAGACGGGGAAGCCGCTGATCGTGCGGGTTGTGATCTCCAGGCGCGACTGCAGCGACGCAGGCGGCTGATGGTTTTCAGTCTTGCGCGCATAGGCGATCCAGCGCTGCAGGTTCTCCGGGCTGGAAAACGCCTTCTTGCGACTGTACCTGAGGACGAACGACACGACGTGGCTTTTGAGGCTGGGCATGCAGATACACGGACTTCGGCTGAGCCGACTAAGAGAACCCCCGACTATTTCGAAGATTGTGTCGCCACCAAAAAAGTCAAGATTTATGCGATCTCAACACGGTGGTTTGATCCCGGCTGGCGACAAAGCGTCCGGCCATGAAGTCGCTGGCCCAGCGGCGCAGCTCAACGCCGGGGCAGTAATGCGGCGCGCAGCCAATTGCTGGGTGCAGCCGGAGCCGCATTGCGGCCCCGGCGAATACCGAGCAGCTTGCATTTGTCGATGAATTTCATCCGCGCTGCATGCCCCAGCCGACCGAAAGCTGCTTTTCGCTCGAACGCGGCGACACCGGCCAGCCAATGTCCTTTTGGATCTCAGGCGGCAAGCTGTTCAGGATGCGCAGCGACTTGCGCGCTTCGCGTGTTTTCTTGATGGCCGCACCATAGCGGCCGAGGCTTTCGAACATCGACATCGTGCTCTCCTTTGAGTGTTGCGGCGGGACAAGAGATGTTCTCTACCGGCCATCGATGCCGGTTAAATGCACCGCATATGTATCTGGCGGATTTCACGAAAACGGCAGTTTGTTTCAGGCTGGGCTGATCCGGAAACATTTGCATGCAAATGAAATTGGGGCGAAGTGCCGTTGTCGCCTTCTGGATAACCGTCTCGGTGGGCCGGAACTTGTGACCGCTGGTTCACAGCGCCCGGCGCTGTTAGTGTCTTCATGCCGACAGACGAGAGATTGTGATGGGCAGTGCCGACGCAATCAGCGAAATGCCATATGCGCTCGGCCATTCCGAGCTGGAGTTGCGGCGCCTCAGTACCCAAGCACGCCTGATCGACCCGATCACGCGACGTTTTTTCATGGAGGCTGGAATTGCTCCCGGAATGCGCGTGCTCGACGTCGGTTCGGGAGCTGGCGATGTCGCCATCCTGCTTGCCGATTTGGTCGGCCCGACGGGAAAGGTTGTCGGAATGGATACTTCCGCCACGGCGCTCGACATCGCCCGGCGTCGAGTTGCCGCGCTCGGATTGAACAATGTGACGTTCGATATGGGGGATCCCACGGAGATATGCCTGGCGCAGGCCGTCGACGCGATTGCTGGCCGCTACGTCCTGCAGTTTATGCCTGATCCTGCGGCCGCCCTGGCCAAACTGAAGACCCATTTGCTTCCTGGCGGCATCATCGTCTTCCACGAGTTGGATTGGGCTGGCGCGCGCTCGGTGCCGCCTGCGCCGCTCTACGACCGCTGCTGTGCGCTGTGCGCCGAAACCATTCGCCGTCTCGGCGCCGAAACCGGCATGGGTCCGAAATTGCATATCGCATTTGTGAACGCCGGCATTCGTCCGCCATCGATGCGGCTGGAATCCGTTGTCGGTTCGGGCCCGGCGGATGCCGACAAGCTCGATCTTGTCGCTGATCTTGTGCGGACGCTGCTACCAGACATGGAGCGTCTCGGAATCGTCGTCAAAGACGAGATCGATACCAAAACCCTGTCGCCAAGAATGCTCGACGAGGTCGTTTCGCTCGGAAGTGTGGTCATCGGGCGGGCGGAAATCGGTGCGTGGTCGCGCATCTGATTGGTCGTTCAAACCGTCCGACGTTTCTTCACTCCCGGCTACGCCGGGCCGCGTGGCCTTCGCGGGAGCGCCGGCGCGGGGCGGCGTCACCGGCGACACCGTCCTCGCTGACGGTCTTGCGGGGTGGCAGTTTCACCGCCGCCGACAATTTTGGGAACGGGTCGATCTTGTTCGGGAGCGCCATGGCATAAACGAAATGTTCCTGGAATTTCGGCTCCAGCGCCGTCTCGATCTTCTCGATCTTGCTAACGGTTTCCTCGATCTCGCGGCGATAGCCACGGTTCAACAGCGCCATGCGGGCGCCGGCGCCGGCCGCATTGCCAACGGCCGAGACCTTGTCGAGGTCGCAATCCGGGATCAGGCCCAGCACCATTGCGTATTTCGGGTCGATGAACGAGCCGAAGGCGCCGGCGAAGTGGATGCGGTCGACATGATCGGTGTGCTGCTTTTCCATCAAAAGCTTGGTGCCGGCATAAAGGGCGGCCTTGGCAAGCTGGATAGCGCGCACATCAGTCTGGGTGATGGTGATCTTGGGCTCGCCTTCCTTCAGCACATAGGAGAAGGTGCGGCCGTTGGCGACGACGCGAGACGAGTTGGCGCTCAGCGATCCATCGACGACGCCGTCCTCGGAGATGATGCCGGCGAGATACATCTCGGCGACCACCTCGATGATGCCAGAGCCGCAAATGCCGGTGACGCCAGTCGCCTGCACGCTGTCGAGGAAGCCCGGCTCGTCGGACCAGAGTTCCGAGCCGATGACGCGGTATTTAGGCTCCAGCGTTTCGGGATCGATACGGACGCGCTCGATGGCACCCGGTGCGGCACGCTGGCCACCGGAGATTTCCGCACCCTCGAAGGCTGGGCCGGTTGGCGAGGAGGCCGCCACGACCCGCTGGCGATTGCCGAGCACGATCTCGGCATTGGTGCCGACATCGACGATCAGCATCATCTCCTCCTGGCGGTGCGGGCCTTCCGACAGCGTCACCGCGGCCGCGTCGGCGCCGACATGGCCGGCAATGCAGGGCAGCATATAGAGGCGAGCGCCCTGATTGAGCTTCAGGCCGATGTCCGATGCCTTTATGTGCACGGCGCCCGAGACGGCAAGTGCGAAGGGTGCGCCGCCGAGTTCGGTGGGATCGATGCCGAGGAACAGGTGATGCATGATCGGATTGCCGACGAAGACGGAATCCAGGATGTCGTTGCGTTGGACGTTGCCCTCCGCGCAGACCTTGTCGACGAGGCCCGAAATGGCCTCGCGCACGGCGACCGTCATGCCTTCGCGGCCGTCCGGGTTCATCATCACGTAAGAGACGCGGCTCATCAGATCCTCGCCGAAGCGGATCTGCGGATTGGACGTACCCGACGAGGCGGCGACGCGGCCCGACAGCAACGACACCAGATGCATGGCGATCGTGGTCGAGCCGATATCGCAGGCAAGCCCGTACGCCTCGTTCTTGAGGCCGGGCCACAAAGCGATGACCCGCGCGGTCTCGCTGTCGGTGTCCTTGTGGATGGCGGCGGTCGCGGTCCAGTTGCCCTTGCGCAAAATGCCTTGCACCTGCGGCAACAGATGGAAATCGAAATCGAGGCTCTTGAGGCCCCAGTCCTTCATCAGCGCGATTTTCAGGCGGTCGAGGTCGCCGAGTGGCTTGTGCATGTCGGGTTCTTCGATCTCGACATAGCACATGCGGATTGATGCATCGCGGGCGATGACCCTGGTGTCGGCATCCTTGCGGATGGTTTGCGCGTTGATGACGGTGTCCTGCGGCACGTCGACGACGAGATCGCCGAGGATCTGCGCCGAGCAGGACAGGCGGCGGCGTTCGGGCAGCCCACGCACGCGCTCGTAGCGCTCTTCCTTCGCGCCCTTGGGCGAGATGTGGTCGTTGGAAGAGACAATCTTGTGCTTGGCGAAATTGCCTTCCTGCACCTCGATCTGGCAGCGCCCGCAAGTGGCACGCCCGCCGCACACGCTCTCGACATAGACACCGAGCTGGCGCGCGGCATCCAGCACCGGCGTGCCGACCGGAAACCGCCCGCGCTTGCCGGACGGCATGAACAGCACGAGCGGATCGGTGATGTTGACGGGAGAGTTCATACGTTCCAGACTTTACTTTCTACGCTGCTCGGGTCTTGGCCACGGCAGCGATGCCGCTGTGTTTCGGTTCCTCCCCAGTCCTAGGCCCCATATCGTGTCGGCCAAGCCATGGCTCAACCCCGGGCCATCCGCGCTTCGCGGCCGCCGCGCCTGCGTCCGCCATTGCCATTGCCATCGCCCGGCGCGTTGACCTGTGTCCGGGCGGCAACGGCCTGGCCGCCTTCAGCAGGCTTGTAGTCCTTGTAGGTCCTGATCCAGTTGGTGCAGTTCTCGTCGGTGCCGTTCAGCACGTTGGCGCCGCGCACCGCTTCCATTTCCTGCGGCCGCACCGGGTTCATGATCGCCGAGGTCATGCCGGCGCCGATCACCATCGGGATGAAGGCGGCGTTGATGCCATGACGGTGCGGCAGGCCGAACGAGATGTTGGAGAGGCCGCAGGTGGTGTTTACCTTGAGCTCCTCGCGCAGCCGGCGTAGCAGGGCAAATACCTGGCGGCCGGCATCGCCCAGCGCGCCGATCGGCATGACCAGCGGGTCGACGACCACATCATGCGCCGGAATCCCGAAGTCGGCGCAGCGCTGAACGATCTTCTTGGCGACGGCAAAGCGCACATCGGGGTCCATCGAAATACCGGTCTCGTCGTTGGAAATGGCGACGACCGGAACGTTGTATTTCTTAATCAGCGGCAGGATGGCTTCGAGCTTTTCCTCCTCGCCGGTGACGGAATTGACCAGAGGCCGGCCCTTGGCGACCTTCAGCGCCGCTTCGATTGCCGCAGTCACGGAGGAGTCGATTGACAACGGCAGGTCGACCAGGCCTTGCACGATCTCCAGCGTCTGCACCAGCAGGCCGGGTTCGGTCTCGTTCGGATTGACAGAGGTGACGCCGGCATTGACGTCGAGCATCGTTGCGCCGCAGGCGGCCTGCTCCAGCGCATCCCTGATGACAGTCTCAAAATTGCCCGCGATCATTTCGGCGGCCAGCTTTTTGCGGCCGGTCGGGTTGATGCGCTCGCCGATCACGCAGAAGGGCTGATCGAAGCCGATGATGATTTCTCGTGTCGCCGAGGCGACGATGGTCCGGGTCATGAAATCTCTCCATCGTGATATAAAGAGTTCTTTATATCGTTATCTGTTTCTGATCAAGCGAATGCTGACGATTCGCGCCGTCAATGCGCGGTCTTGACCATGTCGACCTGGGTTTCGGTGATGTCGTCATGCAGTATGTGGTCAAGCCGATCGGCAACGAGCTGGTCGTCGCGGCGGATTTCGCGCTTCCACGGCCGGCGACCCTTCAGCACGCCGGATTCGTCGACGATCTCGGCGACATATTCTTCCTGGCGGTAGGCCATCACATGGACGCCGGACACACCAGGAATTTCCTTCACCTCATTGATGATGTCGATGCAGAGCTGCTTGCCTTCCTTCTTCTGATCCTGGGCGCCTTCCAGGCGCTTGACGATCTGATCGGGAATGTGAATTCCCGGCACATTGGAGCGGATCCATTTGGCCGTCTTGGCCGAGGCGAGCGGCCCGACGCCGCACAGGATGAAGCATTTCTCGGTATAGCCGAGATCGCGGACCTTCTGCATGTAGGCGCGGAACATCGGTACGTCGAAGCAGTACTGGCTCTGCACGAACTGCGCGCCGGCGGCGATCTTCTTGCCCAGCCGATAGGGACGGAAATCGATCGGCGGCGCGAACGGGTTGATGGCCGCGCCAAGGAAAAGCTGCGGCGGCGTCGTGAGTTTGCGGCCGGACAGGAATTTGCCGTTATCGCGCATGATGCGGCAGGTTTCGAGCAGCGACATGCAGTCGAGATCGAACACCGGCTTGGCGCCGGGCTGGTCGCCGGCCTGCACGCCGTCGCCGGTCAGGCAGAGCATGTTGGCAACACCCATCGCAGCACCCCCAAGCACGTCGCCCTGGATGGCGATGCGGTTCCGGTCGCGGCAGGCGATTTGCATGATCGGGGCATAGCCCATGCGGGTCAGCAGCGCGCAAATACCGACCGACGACATGTGGCAGTTGGCCCCGGAAGCGTCGACGGCATTGATCGCGTCGACCCAGCCGTCGAAAATCCTGGCGCGGTTGTAGACGTCTTCCGGATCGGCGCTGTCGGGCGGATTGAGCTCGGTCGTCACTGCGAACTCGCCGCGTCGCAGGACCCGCTCAAGCCGGCCGCGCGAGGTGTGACCGGGCAGGGGATCGAGCGGCAAATGGATGCCGGCGGGATTCTCGTCTGGCTGGCGGCCGATCATGCCGACGCCCCGGTGTTCGTAGTATTCTGGGCCGCATTGCGGGCGGCCGCGGCCTGCGCGGTCACCCGCAGCCAGGCGGAGGTTTCGCGCAAGGACTGATCCACCGGCTTCTGCACTTCCAAAATCTTGTCGCGATGCACCATGTTCTGCGAGCCTTCCCATGCCTTGACCCAGACGCAAGGCATATCAGGCTCGACCTCGCAATTGCCGTTGGCGCGCACACCGCCGCAAGGGCCGTTGCGCAATTGCTTAGGGCAGTTCATCGGGCACGACATGCCGGTCGAGGAAAGAATGCACTGACCGCACATGCGGCAGTCGAACATGAAGCCCTTGACGCGCTTCTCGACGAATTTCACCGGCCCTTCGACACGGCTGTAGCCGATGCCCTTCCATAGCGGGTGGAGAGTCAGGAACATGTCGGCGAACCTGGCGTAGAACCATTCGAGCAGCCGCGAATGCCGCACCGACCAAAGCCGCACCGCAAACGAGCGCTGCACGCGCCGCTGCGGCGATACGTCGGCCGGCTTGTAGTCGGATTTCGTCGCCGCCTTCTTGACGATGGTCGCCTGGGTCACGCCGGCTTGAGCCGTTGTCGCCGGCATTGATTGGGGATCAGACATTTTCTTTGCCGCCCGCCTTGACCAGAGCGACCAACCGCTCACGGTCGTATTTCGCATCGAGCTCCCGAAGAGCCTTCTCGGCCTCGGCTTCAAGATCGTCACTGACTGGGACGGGCTCTGCCTTGCGCCATTCGGCAAGATAGTCGTCGGTGCCGCCGGCGCCAGTGCGCATGGCGCACATGTCGATCGCCTCGGTGAAGCGCAACGGCAGTTCGCGCTTGGCGTTCTGCCGGCCCTTCTTGACGATGACCTGGGCGGGGATGTCGCGCCAGAAGACGACGATCAGATCGGCCATGAATTCCTGCTCCTGTAGGGCGCCGCGCGTCCAATCGAACGCACAAACGATGCTCTACCACCTAACTCCGCTGCATCGTGCCCTGCGAAGATCGATTCCGATCTTTTGGGCCGATGCAGTGGTTTCGAGCATTGCCGGAAGCGCTGTTGGGCTGCTTGTTATGGGACGACGCGGGGGCCTTCAAAAGCGACGCAATCGACGGCCGCGGTTGAAAGCGGAGTTTCTTCCAGCACTGGTCAGCCGGCGCGGCCATCGAAGCTGCCGACCAGCTTCCTGTGGAAGCGCACGTAACCTCGTTCGGTCGTGCGTAGATGCTCCGCGACGATCTCATGGAAGCGCGGCAGGCTGTGGAAGGGAACGGCCGGATAGGAATGGTGCTCCGAATGGTATGGCATGTTCCAAGCCACCAAGCGCACCAGCCTTGTGGTGAAGGTGGTGCGGGTGTTCTCGAGCATGTTGGCGACATGCGGGCACAACGCGTGCTCGGCCAGCAGGTAGGCCCGCAAAAACGGCTGTCCTACCAGCACCGGCACGATCCAGACCCACAACAGCAGCGCCGACTGCATGGCGAGAGATGCGGCCAGCAACGCCGCATAGCCGATCAGGAACAGCCGTGCTTCGGCAACCACCTTGCCGCGACCCTTTTCCGGTACGAAGCCGTCGCGGTTGCGACCAGCCGCATTGGTTGCGATCACACGAGCCATAGCTATCCAATAGGGGCCGCCGGACAGATAGCGCAGATATTGGCCGATGGTCTCCGGCTTCGGGGCCATCAGTTCGGGGTCGTTGTCCGGGTCGTGGGTGTGGCGGTGATGGGCGAAATGGAAATAGCGGAACCATGCGGGTGGCAGCAGGATCAGGAAGCCGGCCACGGCGGCAACAGCGCGATTGAGCCACGCCGTTCTGAACGCCGTTTCATGGATGGTCTCGTGCAACGGCGTGAAGAAGAAGACGATCAGGATTCCCTGCGGCAAGACGAGAAGCGGCCAGAACGGGATGCCGGCAGCGATCAGCGCGCCCAGCAGGATAACCAGCCCGCCATGGCCGGCCAGCCGGACAATGCCTGGCCGGTCAAGCTTGGCGGTGAGGTCGCGACGGTCCTCGACCGAAAGGCCGGCAATGATGGTGCGGTGGTCGATGTCGCTCATGATGCAATGTTAGTGGTGGGTGGCTGTCCGGTAAATCGGCGCGTCACCAGACGCCGTTCCTTATCCCGGTCCAGAGATAAAACCAGACCGTCGGATGATACCATTGTTTCGAAGGCAGGCCGGGATCCACCGTGCCGAGCTTGCCGGCCAGCGCATCCCTGACCGCTTCGACGCAGATGTCGCGCGAGAATGCCGCCTGCCGCAACGCGTAGCTTGAAATAGTGTCGCCAGGTTGGGGTTTGCCGCGTGCCTGCCGCAACACCCCGCCAGTGTCGACGCCGGCGTCGACCAGATGCACGGTGGTGCCGAAGTTTTCCGCATCGCCTGAAGCCAGCGCCCAATAGCCGCCGTTCATGCCACGATATTTCGGGGCGATGCCGGCATGGTAGTTGAGGACCGGGCAAGGGATTTTCGCCAGCGTCTGCCGCGACAGCAAGCGGCAGCCGGCGAGCAGCACGACACCCGGCTGGATTTCCTCGATCGCCTGCAGGCACTCCGGCGCGTTGGCCGACGAGACTTGGATGATCTTTTGCCCAGGCTTCGGTTCGGTTTGCAGCTTCTGCTCGGCGGCGAGCCGTGCTGCGTGGCCGGCGAAGAAGTGCTTGCCGAGCCGGGTCAGCATCATCGTGCCGAGTTGACCGACGGCCGAGGTCCAGCCTTGCCGCCGCGCCCGCCCGAGAAGCAATTGCTTTTTGAATTCAGGGGTTTCGAGGATGACGCTGACAGGCGCGAGGTGGTCGGCGATGGCGTTGACGATCGCCCAGATATGCGGGCCGCCTTCGGTGACGACGACGATCGGCCGTTGGTTTGTTTTCGACCGTGCCATGCTTCGCGACCCCCGCAAAGAGCTGTTCTTTGTGCGCGAATGCTAGGTTGACCGGGTTAACCCTTGGTGATCGGGGGCTCAGCGCTTGAATTCGAGGATATCGAGCTTCGATTCGTAGTGGGGCGCCGGGAACTCGATGCGCCATTCGCTGGCGCTGTTGCGGAAGGCATAGCCGACCTGATCGCTTTCCGGGCCGCTGCCGTAGGGCTTTGCCGGATCGTCGTTGACGTAGAAGGAACCGAGATAGATCGCGCGTTTCTCGGCATCGTCGAAGAAGCGGCCCTTGGTGCGCTGCGAGCCGGTGATCTTTTCCAGTCTCCAGCCGGAACCGTCGTCGCTCACCTTGCATTTGAACCAGCCATAGATGACGAGCGGGCTCAATCCGCCGGCCTTGATGGTGCGGCATTGCCAATTGCCGGTCAGGTCCTTGTCGGAGAAGGAAACCAGCGGCTTTGCCAGCAAGGCGTCGAGCTGCTTGACCTCGGCGGGATCGCCGGCCTTCGCCTCGTTAAGCGCTGCCTTGCGCGTCTCGCCATATTTGTCGAGGCGCGCCTTGTCGGCAGCCGTGATCAGTTTCTGCACCTCGCCGTCGGCGAACGCGGGCAACGTCAAGCAGAGGACAGCTGCCGCGGCAAACATGAGGCGAGCGATCATTGGTGGCGTTTCCCTGTGATGGCTGGAGCAGCCTGTTTTCTTGTCTGGCGCATACCTTAATGTTTCGCAGCAATGTTTCGCAGCGCTCTGTCATCCGTGCTTGAGCATCGACAGCAGAAACGAGGTGGAAAGAATGCGGATCTTGCTGACGGGATCGTCGGGTTGGCTGGGCAGCGCCTTGGCGCCGCGCCTGCGGGCTCTTGGTCATGACGTCACCGGCCTCGATCCCGTCCCATCCTCGGATACGCCAGTCGTCGGCTCAGTCGCCGATCGCGACCTGGTCATGAGGGCGGTCGAGGAGAACCGCATTGAGGCCATCATCCATAGCGGCGCGCTGCACAAGCCTGACATCGAACATCATCGCAACGAGGATTTCGTCGAGACGAATATGCGTGGCACGCTCAACCTGCTCGATGCGGCAGCAGCATTCGCGGTTCAGCGTTTCATCTTCACGTCGACGACATCGCTGATGATTACCCAGGCCATCCGCACCGGCTTCACCGGCGGGGCGCGCAAGGCGGCATGGCTGACGGAAGACATGTCGCCCGAACCGCGCAACATCTACGGCGTCACCAAGCTTTCAGCCGAACACCTCTGTCGGCTCTATCATTTGCAGTTCGGCCTTCCGGTGATCGTACTGCGCACCGCCCGCTTCTTTCCCGAAGTAGACGATATGGCGCATGTGATCGAACAGTCGGACGCCAACACCAAGGCCAATGAGCTGTTGTTTCGCCGGCTGACGGTGGAGGATGCTGCCGACGCCCACATCGCTGCCCTGGAGAGAGCGCCGCAATTGGGCTTCGACATCTTTATCATTTCGGCGCCAACACCGTTCCAGCCCGACGATTGCGCGGCATTGATCGCCGACGCACCGTCGGTCGTCGCGCGCTATTTTCCGGATTATCCGGCACTCTACTTGAAGAAGGGCTGGACGATGTTTTCGTCGATCGATCGGGTCTACGATGCCTCGCGGGCGAGGGACCGGCTGGATTTCGTCTGCAAGACGAGCTTTGCCGATGTGCTCGCCGGGCTTGTGGCGGAATAAGAGCGCAGGTATTCGTCAGGACTGCGCGTCACTGGGAGAGGTAGTTGGGAGTAACAATCCACTTTGAAGGACAGTTACGGGGTCACGAGCAATATGCTGCTTTGCTGCACGAAGCCAAGGCGTTCGCCACTGCGCGAGACTGGCCGGTGCGCGAGATCGATGAGCGCGAGAAGACGCTCAATCGAGTCATTGATGAACGAAACGTGGACTATATTGGCCCTGTGTTTGGAATAGAGCTTCAACCGCATCCCAATTCGGAGCCGCTGCGGCTTGAGTTCGACAAGCACCTCTTCGTTCAACAATATTGTAAAACTCAGTTTGCAGGTTCAGGCGCTCATATCGAGATCATCAGGTTTCTTCGCGAAATTACTCGCTTGTTCTCCAGTCTCTATGTCGTCGATGAAGGGGAGTATTGGGAGCGAAGTGATCCGTCAATTCTGCAAGGTAATTTCGACAACGTCGATGCAATGCTTGCCGAAATATTGCTTAAAGATCCAACCGCGCGGGGGCCGATCCGCCTGGAAACCGGGCGCATTATCGATGTCACATCGGATCGGTGAGGCGGTGGGCGAAAATGACCGGCAGCCTCCGGCAAACGCTTAGAGGACGCTATTTCTTTTTACGAATGTGCTGAGGCGCTGGCCAGTTCCTTCGTCAGGTCACCATAGCCGGTCGAGCGCCGCTCATAGGCGAGGCCGAGCATTTTCGCCGCCTTTTCGGCGACCTTGTCGAGTTCCGGGTCGTTGGTCTGAGCGATATAGATCAGCTTCTCGTAGTTGCCGAAATAGTCCTTGATCAGCTCCGGGTGCTTGTCCAGGCCGAGCGGCTTCATGAAGAAGGCATCGAATTGCCGGCAGAGGAAATCGGTCATGTAGAACGACATCATGTCATCATCGGCGACCTTCGCATAGGCATCCATGCCCTGGTAGAAGGCAAAGCAATGCGGCCCGGCCATGCGCTCGACACCGTGCTTCTCGCAGATCCGATCGAGCAGGCCACCCGTGCCGCAATCGGCATAGCCGACGAAGATGTGTTTGTAGCCGTCGGCCCTGGCCTTGGCGATTGCCTTGTCCATGGCCGGCGCAATGCGGTCCGGATAGAAATGGAACTCCGCCGGCAGGCAGGTCAGGTCGAGATGGTCGAGCCCGAGCTGCTCCTTGACCGCCAAAACTTCGCGCGCAATCATCCCGCAGGCGATGACGAGCAGCCTGTCGCCTTGATCGGATTGTTGTTTTCGCGCGGTAGTCATGGAACCAGTCTAATCCATCTTCGTTGCTGTCCAGCGAATTTATATTCTGAGGGAGACACCAATCATGAAATTGTTCCGCGTTGCGCCAATCGCTATTCTCGCCTGCGCCTTGGCTGTTTCGGCCTGCGCCAACACGGTGCGCGGCGTCGGTAAGGATCTCAAATCCACTGCGAAGGCAGTTGACGATACCGTCAAGAAACCCTGATCTGCACGGCTCTAAACATTTGGGAATAAAAAAGCCGCACTGCAAGGCGCGGCTTTTCTCGTCGGTGCCGGACTTATTGGCTCAGGCCGAAGCGCGGACGTTGTGCTTGCGCTTCATGAAGTCCTTGGCGGTCTCGACTGCCACCGCGGCGTCGCGGCAATAGGCGTCGGCGCCGACGGCTTTGCCGAATTCCTCGTTGAGCGGCGCGCCCCCGACCAGCACGACATAGTCGTCGCGAATGCCCTTTTCCTTCATCGTATCGATGACGACCTTCATGTAAGGCATCGTCGTCGTCAGCAGCGCCGACATGCCGATGATGTCGGGCTGGTGCTTTTCGATGGCATCGAGATATTTTTCGACCGCATTGTTGATGCCGAGGTCGATGACATCGAAGCCGGCGCCTTCCATCATCATGCCGACCAGGTTCTTGCCGATGTCGTGGATGTCGCCCTTGACGGTGCCGATCACCATCTTGCCCTGCTTCGGCGCGCCGGTGGCGACAAGCAGCGGACGCAGGATGAACATGCCGGCCTTCATCGCGTTGGCCGATAGCAGCACTTCGGGAACGAACAGGATGCCGTCGCGGAAATCCTCGCCGACGATGCGCATGCCTTCGACCAGAGCCTCGGTTAGCACCTTGTAAGGCGCCCAGCCGCGCTCGAGAAGGATATTGGTGCCTTCCTCGATTTCTTCCTTCAACCCGTCATAAAGATCGTCGTGCATCTGCTGCACCAACTCGTCGTCGGAGAGTTCCGAAAGGATGATCTCGTCGTCGGCCATTTTTTCTCAGGCTCCTTGCCGGCTACAACTATCGCGGCAGCTTAAAAATATCGCGTCAATACCTAACCTGCGCGGGCCGGTTGTCCATAGCTGATTTGCGACTTCCCGCAAAACGAAAGCGACCGTAAATCTCTTGGAATTCTTGTCGATTTTGCGACAGGCGTTGGCGCTGGCGGGCCGTTTCGAATAGGGTGCATGGCTACGATCCGGCCAGAGACCGCAATATGCGGCCGCAAACGGATTTCAGGCCGGAACAAGAGCCCGGCCAAAGCAAATCAGGCCAGAACGAAAGCCAGGGAAGAACGATTATGAGTGAGAACGCGCCGGTCGATCAGGAAGCGTCAAACGCACGGCGCGGGCGCGCTGCCAGCGGTGGCGCCGCAGCGCGCCGGGCTGCACGTTCGGGCGGCGGCCCCGGCACACAGCTCACCTATATCAAGCGCAAGATCAACGTCTATGAAGTGCTGGACGAGGAAGGCCTGGCGCTGATCGAAAAGAACACCGACACGGTGCTGGAAGAGATCGGCATCATCTTCCGCGACGACGCCGAGGCACTGCAGCTTTGGAAAGAGGCGGGCGCCGACGTCAAGGGCGAGCGGGTGCATTTCCCCAAGGGCCTCTGCCGCTCGCTGTTGAAGACCGCTCCGTCCGTCTATACCCAGCACGCCCGCAACGGCGAGCGCTCGGTGCAGATCGGCGGCAATGCGACAGTGTTCGCGCCGGTCTATGGACCGCCCTTCGTGCGCGATCTCGACGGCGTCAGGCGCTATGCCACGATCGAGGATTTCCGGAATTTCGTGAAACTCGCCTATATGGCGCCGTCGATCCACCATTCGGGCGGCACGGTTTGCGAGCCGGTCGACGTGCCGGTCAACAAGCGCCATCTCGACATGGTCTACAGCCATATCAAATATTCGGACAAGCCGTTCATGGGCTCGGTGACCGCGCCCGAGCGCGCTGAAGATACGGTGGCGATGGCCAAGATCGTTTTCGGTGACGATTTTGTCGAGAACAACACGGTGCTGACCAGCCTGATCAATGCCAACTCGCCGATGGTCTTCGACGAGACCATGCTGGGGGCGCTGAAAGTCTATTCGCGCCATAACCAGGCCTGCATCGTCACGCCCTTCATCCTTGCCGGTGCGATGAGCCCGGTGACGGTCGCCGGTACGCTGACCCAGGTTCTCGCCGAAGTGCTGGCCGGCGCGTCGTTCACACAGCTGATCCGGCCCGGTGCGCCGGTGCTGTTCGGCACCTTCGCCTCGTCGATCTCTATGCAGTCGGGCGCACCGACTTTCGGCACGCCGGAGCCGTCGCTGGTTTCCTATGGCGCGGCGCAGCTTGCCCGCAGGCTCGGCCTGCCGTTCCGCACCGGCGGCTCGCTTTGTGCTTCGAAAATCCCCGATGCGCAGGCCGCCTATGAGAGCGCCAACACGCTGAACTCGACGATCCTCGCCGGCACCAACTTCGTGCTGCATTCGGCCGGCTGGCTCGAGGGCGGTCTCGCCTCCTGCTACGAAAAGTTCATGATGGATATCGACCAGCTCGGCATGACGCAGAAGTTCTCCGAGGGTGTCGACCTGTCGGAAAACGGTCAGGCGATGGATGCCATCCGCCAGGTCGGCCCAGGCAGCCATTACCTCGGCTGCGATCACACCCAGGCGAATTTCCAGACCGCGTTCTACCGCTCCAACATCGCCGATAACAATTCCTACGAGCAGTGGCTGGCCGAAGGCGAAAAAACCGCGCCGCAGCGCGCCAACGAGCTCGCCCGCCGCTGGCTGGAGAGCTACGAGGCGCCTTATCTCGACCCGGGCATCGACGACGGGCTGAAGGACTTCATCGGCAGGAAGAAGGCGTCGATGGCCGACGCCTTCACCTGAAAGGAGCCCGAATCAGGCGGGGCTAAAGTCGCCAACATCATTCACAAGGAAGTCTGGCGGAGTGCCTTCTCCGACCCGGACAAGAAGGGATGATCCCCGAGCGCGGCATGACTGAAACAGTCGCGGTTGCGCTTTCCGCCCACGGCCTCATCCTGCGCGGCGATTTCAATTTTGCGAGCGGTGAGGAAACACCTAGCGGTCTCTCCGGCGCTGCCGCCAGATCCGCCCTGTTGGTCGGCCAGGCAGGTGCCGCACCCTGGCCGCACTTCCTGCGCTGGCTGGAGAGACAGTCACAGCCGATCGACGATCCGCTCGACGCTTGGTCTCGCGAAGTGATCGGCGCCGTGGCCGAAAGATTCGGGGCACGCGCGGTGTCGCCGTCCGACAGGCCTTATCTGCCGTTCCAGCAATGGGCGATGCGTGCGGAGGGGCTGAAGCCGTCGCCGCTCGGCATTCTCATGCATCCGCAATACGGGCTCTGGCATGCCTATCGCGGCGCGCTGCTGTTCGAAGATAGGATTGCACTTTCAGAGCCTCACGAGGCGATCCACCTTTGCGACACATGTGTCGCAAAACCTTGCCTGAGATCCTGTCCGGTCGAGGCTTATTCTGCGGATGGGTTTGCACATGAAACCTGTCTTGCCCATGTGCGCGGGCAAAACGGCGCGCCTTGCCGGACCGGCGGCTGCCTCGATCGCAACGCCTGTCCTTACGGTGCCGATTATCGCTATCCGGCCGAGGTTCAGGCCTTTCACATGGCAGCATTCGCGCGTCTGTAGCGTCGCCGAATGCCGCACGAAATCTTGAAGCAGATCGCCTCATTACAGCTTGCCGCAACGGTCGCAGCGGGTATCTATCGCACGTCAGATCAACGGAGCGGATGATGGCCACGCAAGCGATGCAGATCAAGACAAGCGACGGCATTGCCAAGGCCCGGCTGTTCCGTTCGGCGGCCCCAGCCAAGGCAGCGATCATCCTCTACATGGACGTTTTCGGTCCGCGACCGGCGCTCGATCAGATGGCGGAGCGGCTTACGGGCGAGGGCTATGCGGTGCTTGTGCCGGACCTCTTTTACCGCAATGCGCCCTACGGTCCGTTCGATCCCAAGACTGCGTTCGGCGACGAGAGGTGCAAGGCCGCCATCACAGGTCTCCTCGGCGGCACGACCCAGGAGATGACGATCCGCGACAGTGGCGCTTTCCTCGATGTGCTCGCTGCCCAGGGCCTAACCGGGCCGGTCGGCATTGTCGGCTACTGCATGGGCGGAGCGCGGGCGCTGAACGCCGCGGCCAGCTATCCCGATCGCATCGTTGCCGCAGCAAGTTTCCATGGCGGTAATCTGGCTGGTGACGCCGCCGACAGTCCGCACCGGAAGGCCGCCTCGGTCAAGGCAAGGGTCTATATCGGCACTGCCGGTGTGGACCGCAGCTTTCCGCCTGAGCAATCGGCGCGGCTGGCCGAAGCACTGCGCGCCGCCGAAGTCGACCATGTCATAGAGAACTATGCCGGTACGGCGCATGGCTGGTGCATGCCGGACCATAGTGCCTTCGATGCAGCCGGCGCCGAACGCCACTGGAAGCGGCTGACGACGCTGTTTGCGGAGACGCTCGGCCAAGGCACGCCAACCATTACGACGTGACAGCCCGCCAAAAAATTCTTTCCATCGCCCCAAGGAACCGCCATTAGCCTTCGTCCAACAGGCAAATGATGGCGATGATGCTGGACGAAAGCGAAGCCTCCGACGCCGAACTGATCGGGCGGGCGAAGGGCGGAGACCGGGGTGCTTTCGGCAAGTTGCTCGAAAGGCACTACGGTTTCGTCTATCGCGCCGCCTATCGCTGGTGCGGGAAAAAGGCCGACGCCGAGGATATCGCCCAGGAAGTGTGCGTTCGGCTCGGCCGGGCGATCCGCGACTATCACGGCAGCGGCGCCTTCACGACATGGCTCTACACCATGACGTTGAATGCCGCGCGCGACATGATGCGCAAGACCGCCCGCGAGACTGTCAAGACCGATGCCTATGGCGCTTATGCACTGATTTCAGGAGAGGCGTCGTCCGAGGCGGAAGACCCGGCCGAGGCGCTCTGGGCAGCGGTGCGCAAGCTGCCGGACAAGCAGCGCGACGCGGTGCTGCTGGTCTATGGCGAAGGGCTCAGCCACGCAGCCGCCGCCGAGGCGATGGCGATCTCGGAGACGACGGTTTCCTGGCACATCCATGAGGCGAAGAAACGGTTGAAGACGCTGATGCGTTCAGCCGGGGAAGTGTGACCATGGTCGACGACAATCAACTGAACAGGCTGCGCGATATCGCAGCACCGGCGCCCGACGCGGATGCAAAGGCGCGTGCCCTCCAGGCCGCGCTGCGCGCCTATGACATGGAAGAAAAAACTTTACCGGCCGCCCAAGGATCGGCAGGCGGGCTTCGTCTCACAGAGCGAGCACAAAGGCTCTGGAGCGAAATCATGCAAAAGAAACTCTTCGCCACGCCGGCCATTGCCGGGCTCGTTGCCCTGCCGATCGCCGGATACGCTACCATCTATATGCTGGGAGAATCCAAATTCGGCGGCCCCGAATTCGGCGGGGACGATAAGATCACCGAAACGCTGGCTGACAAGCCGGCGACCGTCAAACCGCCGGTCGTTGCCGAAGCAGATAAGCAGAAGAAGGTGGACGCCGACAGCGAAAGCCGCGACGCCGGCGAGGCGCTTGTGGTGCCGACATCGCCGCCGAAAGCGGAGTCGACCGCAGTCGGCGTGTTGACACAGCAGGACGTGCTCACCCGCAATGCTCCCGAACCGGCGCAGAGTGGCGAATTTGTGCTGAATGGCGGTGCAAGCTCCGGGGCTCCGGCCGTCGATGGCGGTGCGCGGGTCGGACGCATGCCTGGCACGGTTGCCGAGTCCAAGCTGATGGCACAGCAGCCCGCCGCTGCGCCGGCCGACCAGATGCTGCCGCAAGAGGAAAACCGCGACCGGGTCGAGGATTTCAAGACCAATCCGGTGCATGCTGCACTCGAAGACCCGGTCTCGACCTTCTCGATCGATGTCGACACCGCTTCCTATTCCTTCGTCCGGCGCTCGCTGAAGGAAGGTTTTATCCCGCAGGCCGATACGGTGCGCGTCGAGGAGATGGTCAACTACTTCCCCTATGACTGGAAAGGCCCGGACTCCGCCTCGACGCCGTTCAATTCGACCGTCAGCGTCATGCCGACGCCGTGGAACGAGCACACCAGGCTGATGCATGTCGCCATCAAGGGTTTCGACGTGAAGCCGGCCGAGCAGCCCAGGGCCAATCTGGTCTTCCTGATCGATGTGTCGGGCTCGATGAACGAGCAGGACAAGCTGCCGCTCCTGCAATCGGCCTTCCGGCTGCTGGTCAACAAGCTGAGACCCGACGACACCGTCTCGATCGTCACTTATGCTGGCGATGCCGGTACCGTGCTGGAGCCAACCAAGGCTTCGGAAAAGGACAAGATCCTCGCTGCCATCGACAATCTGACATCCGGCGGCTCGACAGCAGGCGAGGCCGGCATCAAGGAAGCCTACAGGCTGGCGCAGAAATCCTTCGTCAAGGACGGCATCAACCGGGTGATGCTCGCCACCGATGGCGACTTCAATGTCGGCCAGACCGACGACGACGATCTGAAGCGGCTGATCGAAAAGGAGCGCAAGACAGGCGTGTTCCTGTCGGTGTTCGGCTTCGGCCGCGGCAATCTGGACGACCAGATGATGCAGACCATCGCCCAGAACGGCAATGGCACCGCTGCCTATATTGATACGTTGGCGGAGGCCGAGAAGGTGCTGGTCGAGGATGCCTCCTCGACACTGTTCACCATCGCCAAGGACGTGAAGATCCAGGTCGAGTTCAACCCGAACAAGGTCTCGGAGTACCGGCTGATCGGCTACGAGACCCGTGCGTTGAACCGCGAGGATTTCAACAACGACCGCGTCGACGCCGGCGAGATCGGCTCAGGCCATTCGGTCACTGCGATCTACGAGATCACGCCTAAGGGCAGCGGCGGCGAACAGATTGATCAGCTTCGCTATGGCCAGGCCTCGGTGAACAATGGCGGTGTCGCCAATGCCGACGAATATGCCTTCGTCAAGATCCGCTACAAGCTGCCGAATGAGGACACTTCGAAGCTGATCACCACGCCGGTGACGTCAGCCAACGAAGTGGCGTCGTTCGACCAGGCCAGTACCGACCAGCGTTTCTCCGTGGCCGTCGCTGCCTTCGGCCAGAAGCTGCGCGACGAGGATGCGACCGCGAAGTTCGGCTACGACAAGATCATGGAGATTGCCACCGCCGCCAGAGGAGCCGACCCGTTTGGGTACCGGTCCGAGTTCCTCTCGCTTGTGCGCCTTGCCTCGGCACTCGGCGGTAACCGGTAGTGGCAATGACGGCCGGTTTCTTTCAGATGGGATCGTTCTGATAGGGGAGCCGGCCTACGGGCGGGTGAGGCAGGCCGGCGAGGGAAACCTTGCCGGCCTTTTTTCGTGGCTGCACCGCCTCGCGCGGACCGCGTCGCAGCCGAAAGCGTCAGGCGCGTCCGCGGCGCCGCTCGCGGCGGGCTTCGCTGGTCTCGGCGACGTTGACCGTCGCCTGCTTGTTGCGCATCGGGCCGATGCGTTCGACGATCTGCTCGACGGTCGGGCGATCCGACTTGGTGTGCGCATCGAGCGCCTTACGCATGGCGGCAAGGTGCTGGAACGAGGTGCCGCAGCAGCCGCCGACGATTTTGGCGCCGGCATCGACGGCGAGGCGCACATAGTCGGCCATCAGCTCGGGTGTGCCGGAATAGTAGATCTCGGCACCGCGAAATTCGGGAATGCCGCAATTGCCCTTGACGATCACCGTTGCTTCCGGCTTCGCCTCGGTCATGTCGAGCAGCGAGGCGAGAATGTCGGAGGCGCCGACACCGCAATTGGCGCCGACACCGAGCGGTGTCTGCGACAGGCCATCGACGACGCCGTGGATGTCCTTCGGCAGCAGCCCCATCATGGTGCGGCCGGCGGTGTCGAAGGAGCCGGTATAGGTATAGGGCATGCCGACGCGGATGGCGGCTTCGGCGGCGGCGCGGATTTCGTCAGGCGCCGACATGGTTTCGATCCAGGCGACTTCGGCGCCGCCGGCCTTCAGGCCCTCGATCTGCTCGGCAAAGGCCTCGACCGCCTCGTCATAGGTCATGGCGCCGAGCGGCACCAGCAGCTCGCCGGTCGGGCCGACGGAGCCGGCCACGATCACCTTGCGGCCAGCCTTTTTTGCAACGGCGCTTGCGATCTCTGCGGCGCGCTTGTTCAGCGCATAGACCCGGTCCTGCGCATGGTGCAGCTTGAGCCGATGGCGGGTGCCGCCAAAAGAGTTGGTCAGGATAATGTCGGCGCCGGCATCGACAAAGTTCTGGTGCAGGCTGGTGATTGTGTCGGGCGCGGTCTCGTTCAAGAGCTCGGGTGCCTCGCCGGCCTCAAGACCCATGGCGAACAGATTGGTGCCGGTGGCGCCATCGGCGAGCAGGACGCCCTTTTCGGCAAGCAGAGCGTCGATCGGATTGGTCATGTGAAATACGCC
The DNA here is from genome assembly GCF_040318915.1 of Mesorhizobium sp. M0991. NCBI lineage: Bacteria > Pseudomonadati > Pseudomonadota > Alphaproteobacteria > Hyphomicrobiales > Phyllobacteriaceae > Mesorhizobium > Mesorhizobium sp. M0991. Next base: position 119,143 of record NZ_JAMYNE010000015.1, on the reverse strand, counting down.
TTCCCGGAAGAATAACTGAGATAAGGATATAAAGAATTCTTTATGTGCCGTCAATGTCGGCGCGGAGAGCAACCGGTCAAAATCGCATCTCCGCCAGCTTTCGTGTGAAGCTGGCCGCTTCATGCGCGTTGACGTCCGCGGCGCGTATCAAATTGTCGAAATGGCTGGTCAGGGTGCGGATCGGCTGCGTGGCGTTCAGCACCAGATACATGTCGCCGACGTAAATGGCGGCGCGATAAGGCCCAAAGATGGTGTAGGGGATCGAATAGCGCATCCGCCCGTCATAGAGAAACAGGCGGAAGGTGGGATAGAGGTCGTCGAGCAGTGTCGCCATGTGCAGGAGTTGCTGGTGGCGGTCGGCCTCCGGAAAGCGGTCCCACACGCCCAGCCCGCGCGCGAAGATCTCCAGCGTGTGGCGCGGCATACAGACTTCCATGTCGGTTTCGGGCCGTCGGTTGTAGTCGATGCGGTACTGCGTTTCGCCGGCCTGTGCTTCGCGGCTCTTGTTGGCGATGACGGCTTCGTAGTCGACAAGCGCCTCGGTGCGCAGAAGATCGGGAATGCCGGCCGGCACGTAGCGGATTTTCGTTCCCGCCGCCTCGGCATGCCAGCGAGCCAGCAGCGTGCGGTCGAAGCCGTCCGGCGCCTCCTCGATCTCAAGGCTCTCGCGGATTTCACCGGTGACGCCCTCGTCCTGGCTGAGGCCGAGCAGCCAGTCGAGCGAGACTTTGAATTCGGCGGCGATGTTGAGCAGCGTCTCGGCGCGGGGAAGGCGGGTCGAGGCGCCGGAGAGCAGCTGCGACAGCGCCGAACGGTCGATGCCAACGGCGGCGGCGAAGGCCGACTGGTTCAAATCGGACCTTGTCAAGAGCATTTTCAGGCGCTCGCGAAAGATCGTCGACAGGTCGCGCTTGTCCAAATCTCTACTCTCCCTGACGTGAGCAAAATTTTGCGCCGAAGCGGTCTACATGGCGTTTCGAGCGCAAATGAATCTACGAGCTTGTTTACAATAGATAACATCTGCAGCTGAAAATGCGCAATCGCAACAGTTTGTGCGCTTTATCGCGTTGCAGCGATGCAACGCTCCTGACACAATGCTGTCAGGAATCAAACGGGTTCCGGCGACTGGGAGGCAGTGGTCGATAGCATGACGAGCATGGGCAACAGGCGACACGGCGCAGCGGCCATCGAATGGCCGACAGTATTTCTCGCACTTATCTGCTACGGCGGCTGGCTCGCTACCGGCTTTCTGCTCTGGCCATCCTACCCGCTGCTGGCACTCGCCTTTCTGACCCTGATTGCGGCGCTGCAATCCTCGCTGATGCACGAGGTCCTGCACGGCCACCCAACCCGGAACGCGCGGCTCAATGAAGCCCTTGTTTTCCTGCCGATTGGCCTTGTCTGGCCGTTTCGCCGGTTCAAGACCATTCACCTGCGCCACCATGCAGACGAGCGCCTGACCGATCCGCTCGACGATCCCGAAAGCTATTACAAGGCGCTCTGGCAGCACGAGGAGCTGCCGTCGGCGATGAAATTCTTGCTCAAGGTCAACAACACGATGCTCGGCCGTTTGGTGCTCGGTCCTTGGCTTTCCTGCATAGGGTTCTTCATCGACGACGCCAGGCAGGTTGCCGCGGGCGACAATTCCATCCGCAAGGCATGGCTGCTGCACGCGATCGGCCTCGCCGTGGTGTTGCCTGTCGTGCAGTTCGGCTTCGGCATGCCGTTATGGCTCTACATACTGGTGCCGGTGTGGCTTGGGCAGTCGCTGATTTCGATCCGCACCTACGCCGAGCACCAATGGTCGGAACATCCGGAAGGCCGCACGATCATCGTCGAGCGCTCGCCGCTGTCCTTCCTGTTCCTCAACAACAATCTGCATTTCGTCCATCACAAGAGCCCGACGGTGGCCTGGTACAGGCTGCCGAAGCTGTTTCGCGACCGCCGCGACGAGTGGCTGCGGATGAACAATGGCTACGCCTATCCGAACTATTTCGCGCTGCTCAAGGCCTATGCCTTCAAGGCGAAGGAGCCGATCGTCCATCCCGTGCTGCGGCGCATGCCGGAACCAGGACGCGCATTCAAGCCGCGCGTCAGGGCACGCAGCCTCAATGGGCTTGGCAGCGCGCCGGTACCCGCCGAGCCGCCGAAGGAATGATTCTTGCGTTGTTGCAGGCGGTGCCGCGCGGACGACGCTTTCCTGACCTTGTCAATTTCCCCGCATAACGGTCAAATCCCGGCATGAGCGAATTCATTGCGGCTTTGCCGATGTACGACTGGCCGGAAGCGCGGGACGATGTCGACGCGCAATGGGCGCGGCTGCGCGATGCTTTCAGACAAAAAGGCATCGATGCGCCGGAGACGATCATCCGCCGCACCGGCGATTTGCCCCCCGTGCCTGGCGGTATTCGCGATGATCAGGGAAAACCCATCGCGCCCGATCCGGCGACATTGCCGCCGGACGAGCTGGATTTTCACCAGCTCTGGCTGCATCCGGCGCTGCTCTTGGCGCAAACCTGTTGGGGACCGATGGAACTCGGCCTGTCGCAGCGTGTCCAGCTCGTCGGCCAGCCGCGTTACGACGCCTTCGAGGGTGGACAGGGCGAACTCTATTCGAGCGCCATCGTCATGAGGGCGGGCGAGGCACCGCCGGCAAGGTCGCCGGCCGACGGCGGCGCCGTCATTCCGCTCGATCTGCTGCGCAGCAAGCGTTTCACCTTCAACAGCCTCGATTCCATGTCGGGCATCATCGCGCCAGCCCGCGACCTGCAAGCATTGGGCGAGAGTTTGGATATCTTTTCCGGGCTGAGCGAGAGCTGCGGGCACCGCGCTTCGGTCGTTGCCGTTGCCGAGGGCAGGGCAGATGTGGCGGCGATCGACTGCGAGAGCTGGGCGCTGGCGCAGCGTTTCGAGCCTGCGGCGCAGAAGGTGACGGTCGTCGGCTGGACAAGGCGGCGCAAAGGCTTGCCGTTCATCACCGCCAGGACGATGCCGGAAACGATCGTCGCCGCGATGCGCGAAGCGATCGCCGCGTTCACGTAAAGCGCGTCGCGTTCGGTCGGCCTCATGCGACGCACTTAGATTCCTGTTTATGCATGTCGTTATCGCAAAACCGCTGCACACCGTCGGGTCAAGCCCGAGGGCATGCTTTTGCGCGACATGCATTAGCTTCGCTCAGCCGCCAAGCAGCCGATTGTCGAGCGGGTAGGTCGAAAGCTTCTCGCTGCCGGTCTCGGTGATCAGGATCTGTTCTTCGATCTTGACGCCTTCGTAGCCGCCAAGCCGGCCGATATAGCTCTCGACGCACAGCACCATGCCAGGTTCGAGCATTCCGTCGGGCGTGTCGTCGGTCCAGTCGCTAGCATGCGGCAAAGTCGGGTATTCGTCGGCAAGGCCGACGCCGTGATAGAGCACCCCGTAACGGGCCGGGAAGCAGTCTCCCGGCGGCACTGACGAGCGCTCGACGAGGCCGCGAAACGATACGCCCGGCCGCATCAGCTCCGTGTTGTAGGCGATCTGGTCGGCGGCGATGCGGAACAGGTCGCGCTGCTCCTGCGACGGCGGCGCGTCACCGCAAAGCCAGGTGCGCGAAAGGTCGGCGCAGAAGCCGTAAGGACCGATCAGGTCGGTGTCGAAAGCGACGAGCTCGCCGGCCTCGATCATCCGCGACGAGCACTCCTGGAACCATGGATTGGTGCGCGGACCTGACGACAGGAGCCGGGTTTCGATCCATTCGCCGCCGCGCGCGATGTTGCCGCGATGGAGTTCGGCCCATAATTCGTTCTCGGAGATGCCAGGCCTCAGCGCCTGCTCCATCTCGCCCATCGCCGCCTCGCAAGCGACGATCGCCCGGCGCATGGCAAGGATCTCGTCGGGTGATTTTATCAGCCGCGCATTTTCCATCACCGCCTCGCCATTGCCGGTCGAGATGCCGAGACGGGCGAGCTCTTCGATGCCCTCGGGATTGATGTGGTCGACTGCGATGCGGCGATTGCCGCCACCATGTTCCAATACCAACTCGGCGATGCCGGCTGCCCAGCGGCGGACTTTTTGACCGGTCAGCTCGCCGCTGTAGAGGTAAGCCCACGACACCGCCGGCCGCACCTCGTCGACGACGCCGGAATGGTCGGAAAGGTGCTCGCAGGAGAAATAGTCGAACAGCACCACCGGGCCATCGGTGGCGACGAAACAATGCCTGGTCGGATTGTGCGCGACCCAGAGCTGCATGTTGGTCGCATCAGTCGCGTAGCGCATGTTGACCGGATCGTAGAGCAGGGCTCCCGCATAGTCGCGGCGCTTCAGCTCGGCGCGGATGCGCTCGAGCCGGTATCGGCGCATGGCGGGCAGCTCAGGAGCAGCAATGCCCGCCGCCTGCCACTCGGCTTCCGCAAGCGCCCCATAGCCCAGCAGATGCTGGTTGAGTTCAGCGGCCTTCAGGCGCGATTTTTTGCGCAGCGCATCGATCGAGCTGTCCGGCTCGAACGGCATGATCTTGCGATGATGACGGGGCCGGTCACTCGGGTTCCTGTCCACCCTCGACTCCTTCGCCAGCGCCTTTCTTGGGCGCCATGGCTCCTTCCATTCTCTTCAGTCGGACGAATGCGCCGGGCCGGGCGGACTTGTCGGTGCCACGCAACAGCGGAACCATCATTTGCCGTGGCTGGCCGTCCGGCTCATAGCCGGCCGCTTTGAGCTGCTCCAAAATGACCGGCCGCGGATCGTCGCGGTCAAGCCAGACGAGTACGGCCGGCTCCTGCATCAGCGTTTCGAAATTAGGCACTTCCTGGTTAAGTGCGACCAGTTTTTGGTCGACCAACCGCAGATTTCCGACCCATGCACCATCAGATATTGCGGTTTTGACCGGTCCGTCCGCAGTCAATTGGCGATAGAGGGCGGGGTAATCCACGCGGATCATGCGCGACAGTCCACTGGTCCCGTTTATCTGGACGTACCAGGTGGCGGGGGCGAGCAGCACGGCGATGATCGCTCCAGCCGAGATCACCAGGAGCTGCGCATTCCTGCCGCGCGGCGCCAGCCGTTCCATAGTGGCGACGATGGCCAGCGGCAAGATGAACAGGACCGGCAGCAGCCAGCGGTCCTTGACCACCGTCACGCCGGTGGCCAGCACAAGTATCGCCAGCATGGCCAAGCCGAGCGCCAAGCTACGCCACAACAGAATTTCCCTGGCCGGACGTTTCGGGTGCCGCTCGGAGAAACGGAACTTCGCCAGCCAGAAAGCCAGGGCGGAGACGAGCACCGGCAAGACCGCGAAATTGAAGGTCCCCATGACAAACTTGCCGGCGCCGATAAAGGCCGCCGCCATGCGCTCTTGTTGCGAGTCTATTCCGAACTTCTCGCCTCTCGACAATAAATCGGCGGGATGCATGAGGCTCCAATAGGTGGTTGGCGCCAGCACTAATATCGCGACCGCTATGCTGATGGCGAACTTCGGATCAAGGATTGCGCTGCGCCATTCGCGCAGCGACAGCACGGCCGCAACAAGGGCAACCACGAGGAAGACATCATTATACTTGGCAAGAATTGCCGCCGCGGTGGCCAGGCCAAACGCCGCATAGGCGATCATGCTTCGCCGCTCGAGAAGATAGGCCATGGCGAGCAGGAGCAGCGAGCAGAAGCCGACGACGGCGACGGAATGCGACAAGGCGCGCTGCGATTCCCAGACGATCTGCGGGATCGTAAACAGGCCGAACATGGCCGCCGCCGCTGTCGCTTTGGTGTAGCCGAACCGCCGCATGGCGGCGAACACGCTGCAGGCGGCAAGGAACAGCACGGAGTATTTGACGAGCTTCAGCGTGAAGATACTGGTGCCGAAAACATGCGCGGCCAGCCAGTTGATCCAGGTGTACAGGGGTGGTTGTGAGCCGCCATATCCGGCCCAGAGATATGGAACATAGATCAGTTGCTCCGCATCATCGATGCCGACGCCGGTTCCCGCCCAAGAGCTCAACAGGGATAGTATGACGGTCTGTAAGGCAAAGTAAGCCGTGACCATGACGATCGCCGCCGGGAACGGGCCGATCCGTCCCTCGGCCAGCCACTCGGCCCATCTCAGATTGTACTTCAATGAAATCTCATCGCCCTTGCCAGCAGAGTGTTGCCGGCTGCGCTAGCATGAAGAGTATGCTCCGCACAATGCGACCGGCTGGCTGCGCCTACGTCCTCATCTTTTCGCCGCTCGGGTCGAAGGGCGGCTCGACATTGATGCGTGCCGGCCGCCGGTGTCCAAGAATTTCGACTTCGAACAGCCCGGCGCTCTCGTTCTCGGCAAGCGCTGCCGGTACATAGCCTTGCGCCATCGACTTCTCGACATAATGCGCATAGCCGCCGGAGGTGACCCAGCCGACCACGCGCCAGTCGCCGTCGACAATGCCGCGCACGGCAGACGCGCCTTCGGCGGCATTCGAGCCGCGCACTTCGTTACCACCCGCATCGAAGCGCGGCGCGCCATAGCCATGCGGCTTTTCCACGGTGCCGTAATCCTTGCCGCCGACCTTGGCCCAGATCGGCTCATCGCCCATGACGTCGGCATCCGCGGCATCGACGATGAAGGAGACACGGCGCAGTTTCGGCCCTTCTGCCTGTTCCTTGGCCGCTGCTTCCCGGCCGATGAAGTCGTTCTTCTCGAGCTTGATGAAGCGGTCCATCGAGCCTTCGAACGGTCCGTAGATCGGACGTAACTCGCGGAACCAGGTCGGGAAGTTCTTCTCAAGGCGCATCGAGAGCAAAGCCCGCATGCCGAAATCGACAAGGCCAAACTCTTCGCCAGCCTCCTTGATCGCATTGTAAACCAGGCGCTGGTAGGCAGGCGCCATCCAGATCTCATAGCCGAGGTCGCCGGTGTAGGTGATGCGGTTGACCATGCAGGGCGCGCCGCCGACCGCCATCTCGCGGAAATCCATGAAGCGGAAGGCCTTGGTCGAGATGTCGACATCGACCAGTTTCTGCAGCAGGTCGCGCGATTTCGGCCCGGCGATGGAGAGGCCGACCAGCGTCTGGTCGAAGCGGTGGATGCGCACGCTCCCGTCCTTCGGCAGATGCTTCTCGAACCAGCGCATGTGGTATTTTTGCGCTGCCGAAGAACCCCAGATCATGAAGCGATCTTCCCCACCGCTTGGGCCCGCCTTGGCGATGGTGAAGTCCCCGATCAGCCTGCCGAACTCGTTCAGCATCGGCGTCAGCACGATGCGGCCGGATTTCGGCATGCGATTGGTCATCAGCCGGTTGAGGAAGTCTTCGGCCCCTGGTCCGGAGACTTCGTATTTGGCGAAGTTGGCGATCTCGGTGACGCCTACCCTCTCGCGGGTGGCGCGCACCTCCTCGCCGATCGGGCCGAAATCATTGGAGCGGTGGAAGGACACGATGTCCTTCGGCTCCGAGCCTTTCGGCGCGAACCAGAGGGGGGTTTCGAGACCCCAGCTGTCGCCCATGACGGCGTTGTTGGCGAGCATGGTGTCGTAAAGCGGGGTCGTCTGCGCTGGTCTTGCCGCCGGTAATTCCTCATTGGGAAAGCGGATGGAGAAACGGCGCGAATAATTTTCACGCACCTTTGCGTTGGTATAGCGCAGCGTTGCCCATTCGCCGAAGCGTGCAACGTCCATGCCCCAGACATCGAAGCCGGGGTCGCCATGGACCATCCAGTTCGACAGCGCCAGGCCGACGCCGCCGCCTTGGCTGAAGCCGGCCATGACGGCGCAGGCGCACCAGAAATTGGTCAGGCCCTGCACCGGGCCGACCAGCGGGTTGCCGTCCAGCGCGAAGGTGAAGGGGCCGTTGATGATCTGCTTGATGCCGGCCTTCTCGATGCCGGGAAAATGCTTGAAGCCGATCTCCAGCGACGGCGCGATGCGGTCGATGTCTGGCTGCAGCAGTTCGTGGCCGAAATCCCACGGCGTGTTGACCGGCGACCACGGCTTGCAGGCCTTTTCATAGGTGCCGAGCAGGATGCCGTTGCGCTCCTGGCGGGTATAGATCTCGCCCTTGAAATCGAGCACGCCGATCATCTCGCGGCCGGTCGACTTGTTGAATTCCTCGACCTCCGGCATCGGCTCGGTCAGGAGATACATGTGCTCCATGGCCAGCACCGGCAGTTCGACCCCGACCATGCGGCCGATCTCGCGCGCCCACAGGCCGCCGCAGTTGACCACATGCTCGGCTTTGACTGTGCCTTGCTCAGTGACGACGTTCCACGTGCCGTCGACCTCCTGCGTCAGTTCCACGACGCGGTTGCGCAGTACGATCTCGGCGCCCAGCTTCCTGGCGGCCTTGGCATAGGCATGGGTGGTGCCGGAAGGGTCGAGATGGCCCTCGACTGGATCCCACATGGCGCCGACGAAATTCGTCTCGTCCATCAGCGGGAACATTGCCTTGGCTTCGGACGGCGTGATCAGTTCGGTGTCCATGCCGAGATAGCGGCCCTTGGCGTGGGCGAGCCGCAAGAAGTCCATGCGCTCGGGTGTGTCGGCCATCATCACGCCGCCGGTCAGGTGCAGCGAGCAGGATTGGCCGGAAATCTCCTCGATCTCCTTGTAAAGCTGCACCGTATAGGCCTGCAGCTTGGCGACGTTGGGATCGCCGTTCAGCGTATGGAAGCCGCCCGCCGCATGCCAGGACGAGCCGGAAGTGAGCTCCGAACGCTCGATCAGCATGATGTCGGTCCAGCCAGCCTTGGCCAGATGATAGAGCACCGAGCAGCCAACGACCCCGCCGCCGATAACAACCGCTTTTGCGTGAGATTTCATGAAGATAGTTCCGTTTTTGAAGAGATTGAATCGAGTGAGCGGGGCGCGAAAACAAAGCGGAGATCGGAAACGGCGATGTTTTCGGCCAGCCTGCCATCAAGACGGAGTGGGGGTCGACTACTCATCAGATGATCAAAAATCGGTCGGCGCGCCGCCTTCGGCCCGGCGCTTGTCGACGAAAGCGTTGAGCTCCTCGCGGATCGCCGGATCCATGTAAGGCTCTTCATAGGACGCCAGCCGTTCCTTCCAGACGCGATTGGCCTTTTCGAGTGCCGTCGGCGACCCGGCCTCCGCCCAACTCTCGAAATTGCGCCAGTCGGAAATGATTGGCGCGTAAAAGGCGGTCTTGTAGCGGTCCTGCGTGTGCTGGGTGCCGAAGAAATGGCCGCCGGGGCCGACCGACTGGATGGCGTCGAAACCGAGCGCTTCGTCGGAAAGATCGAGCGGCGTCAGGAACTCGGCGACCATCTGCAACAGGTCTATATCGAGGATGGTCTTTTCATAGGAGCAGCGCAGGCCGCCTTCGAGCCAGCCGGCGGCATGCATCATCAGATTGCCGCCGCCCTGGATGGCGCCCCACAGCGAGAACACGCTTTCATAGGCGGCCTGCGCGTCGACCGTGTTGGCGGCGCAGGTGTTGGAGGTGCGGTAGGGGATGTTGTAGCGGCGGGCGAGCTGTCCGCCGACCAGCTGCGCCTTCATATATTCCGGCGTGCCGAAGGCCGGCGCGCCGGACTTCATGTCGACATTCGAGGTGAAGCCGCCGTAGCCGACAGGCGCGCCCTTGCGCACCATCTGCGCGAAGGCGATGCCGGACAGCGCCTCGGCATTCTGTTGCACCAGCGCGCCGGCAATCGTCACCGGCGCCATGGCGCCGGACAGGGTGAACGGCGTCACGATGACCACCTGGCCCTTGCTCGACATCTGGATAATGCCTTCCATCATCGGCACGTCGAGCTTGAGAGGCGAATTGGTGTTGATGATGGTGAACACCGACGGCTCTGCGAGCAGCTGCTCATGACTGATGCCGCGTGCGATCCTGGTGATCTCTATGCCGTCGACATTGCGTTCCTTGCCGAGCGAATAGATGTGGAACATCTTGTCGGTCAGCGTGGCGAGGTCACGGATGCATTCGAGGTGGCGGACGGACGGATGGATGTCGATCGGCTCGACCGGATAACCGCCCGTGCAGTTCAATATGTTGTGCATCTGCGCAAGCTTGAGGAAGTTGCGGTAGTCCTGCTGGTTGCCCGGCCGGCGGCCGCGGTCGACGTCGGAGCAATTGGGCGCCGACGCCATCATCGAGATGATCAGATTATCGCCGCCGAAGCGCACGTTGTGCGCCGGGTTGCGGGCGTGGATGGTGAATTCCGGCGGGCAGTGCGCAACCAGTTCCAGGATCATGTCACTGTCGAAGCGCACCCGCTCGCTGCCTTCGCGGACATCGGCGCCATGCGCCTTCATGATGCGCCGGGCTTCGTCATGCAGCACGTCGACGCCGATTTCCCTGAGCACGCGCAGAGAGGCGAGGTGGATGGATTCCAGCTCGTCGTCGGAAACCAGCCGGGTCGGCGCCAGCGGGTTCTTCAACTGCCGAAACGGCGGCTGCTCGAACGCCGCCGATCCGCCGGCACGCTTCCCCGCGCGGCCGCCGCGACGGGCGCGATCGTTTGCCAATGCCGGTTCGGCGGGCTGAAGGGCGGCGGTCATGATAGTCCTCGTACGCTGCGGCAATGCGGCGGCATAATGGACTGCCGGCTGGCCGGCCATTGCGGAGGCGGCGACCACTAGGACGAGGGAAGCGACATGCCCTGGGGGCAGCCGGCGGGATCGTCAGCCTCTTGATCGCGTTCCGGCTGGCGCAAGCGGTTTTCGTTGCCGGTGCTTACTGTGACGGAACCGAAACGCTAATGCTGCAGCCCGATATTTGGTGTGGATCATGGCGCGGGCGGAACAAAGCAGCGGCGAGACAGTGCAATGGGCGGCGATCACCGGCGTGATCGCCACCGTCTCAGTGTTCGCCATCGCGCAAGGGCTGAGCTATCCGCTGTTGAGCTTCATCCTGCAGCGCCAGGGCGTCTCGCCGGCCATGATCGGACTGTCGGCGGCAATGACGCCGATCGGCTTCATCGTCTCTTCGCCGCTCGTTCCGGCGTTGGCGCGCCGTTTCGGGGCAGGGCGCACCGCGCTTATTTGCGCGGCACTTTCCGCGCTGGTGCTGGCGCTGATCGGCTGGACGCAAAATGTCTATCTGTGGTTTCCGCTGCGCTTTTTGATCGGCGCCGTCACCAACCCGCTCTACGTGCTGAGCGAAGTCTGGGTGATCGCACTGGCGCCGCCGGAACGCCGCGGCCGCGTCCTGGGCATCTATTCGACGATCATTTCGGCGGGCTTTGCGGCGGGGCCGCTTTGCCTGCTTGCGGTCGGCACCGTGGGATGGCCGCCGTTTCTGGTCGGCATCGGCGCTTTCCTGTTTTGCGGCGCCTGCCTAGCCTCTGTGCTGGCACGGCTGCCGAAGGTCGACGAGAGCGGGCACCGGGTTTCGGTCCTGGGATTCGTGCCGCAGGCTTGGCTGTTGTTATCGGCGGTCGTCGTGGCCGCCGGTTTTGAACAGGCGGTGCTCGCCTTACTGCCGGTCTATGGAACACATTACGGCATCGCCGAAGCGCGCATGTCGGCGCTGCTGTCAGTGATGATCGCCGGCAATATCGCTATGCAGGTGCCGCTCGGCTTGTTGGCGGAACGGCTGACGGCGCGGCTGGTGCGGTTCATCTGTGTTTCGGTGACGGTGCTCGGATGCGTGCTGTTGCCGGTTCTCATCGAGACGCCGCTGATCTGGCCATGCGTCTTCATCTGGGGCGCGGTTTCCTACGGGATTTACACAATGTCGATCATCGAGCTCGGCGAGCGGTTCACCGGCTCGGCACTGGTCGCCGGCAACGCCGCCTTCTCGCTGATGTGGGGCGTCGGCGGGATCGCCGTGCCGCCGCTGGCGGGCAGCGCCATGGATGTCCTTGGGGCAGGCGGTCTGCCGATGACGCTCGGTGCCATTTGCCTGGCGCTGGCGGTTGTAACCGTTATTCGAAGGCGGATGGTGTGAGATTCCGACCGGATGCTGAGATCCTCAATTGTCTTGCCGCCTGAAGACCGCCCAGAGGTCACAGTCGGCGTGGCGTTCTTCGGGATGCGTCTTGTGCAGCAATTCCTGAATCTCAACGGCGCGATCAAAGTCGTCTATCAGCCCAACGCAGGATAGCTCTTCGTTGGCGAAGACGTCGGGGAAACCACCGCAATTGGTCAATGCGCTGATGTCGACGTTCTTGTCGAGCAGATCATAGCCCATGAAGGTGAACTCGTCCCAACCGAATGAGCGCAGATCCGCCGAAGGACTTCGGATTACGCCAAGGATGTTAAGGTTGCTCGTATCGGTCAATTGCGAACGCAAAAACCCCAGATCCACGAAGAAATCCAGCATGAAATCTTCGTTCACGATGTAGGGCCAGTAGCTATCCTTTATCTCCCCAAGTGCGGTCGGGCACAGCATGCCGTCGAGAGAGACGACCTCTGTCAATTGGGTGAGGCCCGACCACTCCATGTACTTGTCCCATCCCGTGCCGTGGGATGGATCAAACTTCTCAGTCGCAATGTACAGACGTTGCATGAGGTTCCTCGCAGTCCATGCAGAGAGCGTTGTCATGGCAATCTCCGACCATTCGTATTTACGTGTTCCGGTTGAATGTCGGTAGCGCCATGCCGATGTTTGTGGCACCGAGCCTGACGAATTTTGGAGACCACATGACCGAGCCGATCACTCAAAAGCAGCCAGGTTCAGCCGGCGAGACAAAAGACCCCTTCCTCTGGCTGGAGGACAGGACCAGCAAGCAAGCGCTCGACTGGGTGCATCGCCAGAACGAGATCACGGTCGCCGAATTGCAGGGTGATCCATCCTATCAGGCAACGTTCCAGACCGCGCTCGACCTGATGACGGCCGAGGACAATATTGCTGTCGGGGCTGCGATCAACGGCCATGTCTATAATTTCTGGCAGGACCGGACCAATATACTCGGCCTCTGGCGGCGCACCACGGTCGCATCCTACAAGACCGACGAGCCGGAATGGCAGACGATCATCGACTTCGACAGTCTGGCGGCGGAAGAGGGAGTGAAATGGGTGTTCAGCGGCGCCAGCCGGCTCTACCCCGACTTCAGCCGCTGCCTGCTCAGCCTGTCGCCGGATGGCGGCGATGCCAGCGAGATGCGCGAATTCGATATCGAAAGCAGGTCCTTCGTCGATGGCGGTTTTCGGGCTCCTGCCTCGAAATCGAGCTTTAGCTGGCTGGACGAGGACGCAGTTATCGTTTCCGCCGCCTTCGAGGAGAACGACAAGACCCAGTCCGGTTATCCGCGCGTGGTCAAGCTTTGGCGGCGCGGCACGCCACTGGACGAGGCGATGCCGATCTTCGAGGCGCTGAAGCAGGATCTCGCAGCCGGCGGGTCCGTCGAATTCGACGGCGACAAACGCCATGTCTTCCTCGCCCGGACCCTCGACTTCTTCGCCTCGCACAGTTTCCTGCGGCTGCCATCGGGCGAAAACAGGCGCATCCCGCTGCCGGACGACGTCACCGATACAGCGCTGTTCAAGGGCCAGCTCGTCTTCGGCGTGCGTACCCCGTGGACGGCGCCGGACGGCACGCTGTGCAAGCCCGACGGGCTCTATTCACTCGATTTCGAGCGCTGGATCGAAACCGGGCTATTCGGATCCATCGATACCGTGCTCGAGCCGGCGCACCGCGTCTCGATTGCCGGCATTGCCCGGACGCAGGACCGGCTGTTCATCAATTTGATGGACAATGTGCGCGGCAAGGTCATCGCCGGCGAGCGCAGCGGCGGCGGCTGGGAGTTCAAGCCCGTTGCATTGCCCGAAAACGGCAATGTCGGCATCAGCCATGCCGAGCATTTCGGCTCCAGCGTCTCCTTTTCCTTCACCGATTTCCTGACGCCGAGCTCGATCATCTGGTCGGACGACAATGCCGCGACGCTGGCACCGGTGAAATCGCAGCCGGCGCGCTTCGACGCGTCGTCCCTGGTCTCCGAACAGTTCGAGGCACGCTCGAAGGATGGCACGATGATCCCGTACTTCGTGGTCAGGCGGCGCGACTTGGATGGACCCGTGCCGACATTGCTTTACGGCTATGGTGGCTTTGAAGTGCCGCTGTTGCCCGGCTATGCCGGCGTGCGCGGCAGGCTGTGGCTGGAGAAGGGCAATGCCTATGTGCAGGCCAACATCCGCGGCGGTGGCGAGTTCGGCCCGAACTGGCATCAGGCCGCGCTCAAGGCCAATCGCCAGAATGCCTTCGACGATTTCGCTGCGGTCGCGCAAGATCTGGTCAAACGCGGCATCGCTACGCCCGCCACGCTGGGCATCCAGGGCGGATCGAATGGTGGCTTGCTGACCGGCGTCTCGCTGACGCAGCGCCCGGAATTATTCGGCGCGGTGATCATCGACGTGCCGCTGCTCGATATGCTGCGTTACACCGAGCTGCCGCCCGGCGCGTCGTGGATGGCCGAGTATGGCGATCCGGCGAAACCGGAAGAGGCAGCCTGGCTCGCCGCCTATTCGCCCTACCAGCATGTAGACACGGATGCAGCCTATCCGCCAGTGTTGCTGACGACCTCGACCGCCGACGATCGCGTCCATCCCGGGCATGCCCGCAAGATGGCGGCACGGCTGCAGGCGGCCGGCCACGGCAAGACGCTGTTCTTCGAGGAGACCGAGGGCGGCCATGGTGGACGCGGCGATCGGCGGCCGCAGGCCGCACAGGCGGCGATGAAGTACGTCTTCCTGCAGCGGGCCCTGACTGGCACCAATTGACCGGCGTCGCTTGACCGGCACGGCTTGAACTGAGGGCTCGAGGCAGCCTAAGGTACATGCATGGCTCGGCTGGCGAAATCGGGTTGCGCATTTGGGGTGGCGGTGACGCCGTCGTCGCGCACGCTTCGCGCCGAGCTGTTGCGGCTCTGCGCCCGCATCGGCTATTCGCCGCCCGCTGTCCTCTGACGAATCCGCCCCGGCGCGAAAGCTGCCGGATTGGTTCAAGAGGAAAGACCAGACATGACCTACCAGAATTATTCGCTGAAGCAGCTTCAGCAGATTGATGCCGCGCATCACCTTCATCCGTTCACCGACCACAAGGAGATGCGCGAGACCGGCTCGCGCATCATCACCCACGCCAACGGGCCGTTCATCTACGATTCCGAAGGGACGGAAATCCTCGACGGCATGGCCGGGCTGTGGTGCGTCAATGTCGGCTATGGCCGCGACGAGTTGGCCGACGCCGCCTACGCCCAGATGAAGGAATTGCCCTACTACAACTCCTTCTTCAAATGCTCGACGCCGACGCCGGTTCTGCTTGCCAAGAAACTGGCGGAGATCGCGCCGAAGCATATCAACCAGGTGTTCTACGGCTCGTCCGGTTCGGAGGCCAACGACACGGCGCTGCGTCTTGTTCGCCACTATTGGGTGCTTGAAGGCCGACCCGAGAAGAACCGCATCATCTCGCGCAAGATGGGCTACCACGGCTCGACCATCGCCGGCGCCTCGCTCGGCGGCATGGATCTCATGCACAAGCAGCTCGGCGGCGCCGTGCCCAACATCGTCCACGTGATGATGCCCTACGCCTATGAACTGGCACTGCCCGGCGAAAGCGACCATGATTTCGGCCTGCGCGCGGCGAAAGCGGTCGAGGAGGCGATCCTCGAAGCCGGCGCCGATAAGGTGGCCGCCTTCATCGGCGAGCCGGTGATGGGGGCAGGCGGGGTGAAGATCCCGCCGATGGGCTATTGGCCGGAAGTGCAGCGCATTTGCCGCAAATACGATGTCCTGCTGATGCTGGACGAGGTCATTACCGGCTATGGCCGCACCGGCGAGTGGTTCGCCGCACAAGCCTTCGATGTCGAGCCCGACATCATCACCACGGCCAAGGCGCTGACCTCTGGCTATCAGCCGCTGTCGGCGCTGCTGGTCGGCGACCGCATCGCGGCGACGCTGGTCGAAAAGGGCGGCGAATTCTATCACGGCTACACCTATGCCGGGCATCCGGTGGCCTGCGCGGTGGCGCTGAAGAACCTCGAGATCATCGAGCGCGAAGGCTTGGTCGAGCGCGTCAGGAACGATACCGGGCCTTACTTCGCCAGGGCGCTGCAGGAACGTCTCGGTGGGCACGATCTGGTCGGCGAGGTGCGCTCGTTCGGGCTGATGGGAGCGATCGAGATCGTCAAGGACAAGGCAACCAAGGAGCGCTTCCTGCCGGCCGGCAGCGCGGCGGTGATGGTTCGCGACTACGCGATTGCCCGGGGCATGATGCTGCGCGCCACCGGCGACACGATGATCCTGTCGCCGCCGCTGATCTGGACGCGCGAGACGATCGACATGGCCTGCGACCGCATCGGCAGGGCGCTCGACCTGGCCGAGGCAGATTTGCGCAAGCGGTAAGATGGAACGATCGCCGGGCGCCCGGGTAATCGGGCGCCCGGAGATTGAATGCCGCTTTATGGCGAAGCGTTCGCCAGGCGAGGCTGTTGGCGGTATAGACGACCACGCGTGATCACTGGCCCGCCTTGACACCGATGACGTGCCCCTTAGCGTCAGTGACCAACATCCCTTTCGATTGGTCCAAGATCACAACTATGTTGCCGAAAGGATCGCGGACACGGGCGCACCGTCCGACCGCGATCTCGAATGGCGGTTGCACAGCCTCACCGCCGGCGGCCAAGAATTCCTCAAACGCGTCGTCCACGTTATCGACCAGGATATCGGTCTCGGGACCGATATGAAGATGGACAACCAGTTCCGCATCGGTTTCCGGCAGCGCAAAGCCAGCGGCTTCATCGTCCCGCCAAACGAGGGCATGACCGAGCCGATCCCCATAGAACGATACGGCTGCATCGAGATCGCTCACGCGTAATAGATGATTATCGAGCTTGCGGAATAATGGTCTTTTTCGAGGCTCGTGCGCCATTGCGGGACCTCAATATGTGAAGAGATTCGTGCGGCCATATAGCCTTTAACGAAATAGTCTTCGAGACTATGTCTGCAACCGAGTTGCCTTCAAGCTTCGAGCCCGCCCGGTGGAAATGGCGGGGCGTGTCCTGTCGACTTCAACAAGTGATCCGAAAGGCGATGGTGCCTCGGTTTGGATTCGGCTGTGGGTGGAATGTTGCCATTCGTCTCGTCGATGGAAACGAGCAGCAGTAAAGGTGTCATTAGGGTGGCGGGCGGATCGTCCTAGCGATCTGCACTGTATCCATGTTTCCCGGTCCGGTTGCTAGTTGATAGACACGTGCTTTAAGATGGCTGCTTGAAGCGCCGATCGGCCCGTTGCCCGAACGGCTGGTCCGGGAGGGACGCTATGGCCCAGCAAGAGCAGTGGCAGCTGGAAGGCAGCGCTGCGGAACTCTACGAGCGCTACCTGGTTCCGGCAATCACAGCCCAGTGGGCTGCCGACCTTTTGGATCGTGCTGCACCTCAATCTGGTGAGCGGATTCTGGACGTAGCTTGCGGCACCGGCGTGGTGGCACGCTCGGCGGCCGAGCGTATGGGAAATGGGCAGGTCGTCGGCCTCGACATCAACACGGGCATGCTTGCCGTTGCTCGCTCGCTCCCGAGAGGTGCTGGACCGCATATCGACTGGCACGAGGGAAGCGCGCTCGAAATGCCGTTCCCTGACTCCACCTTTGATTTGGTTCTTTGCCAGCTCGGACTGCAGTTTTTTCCGGACCGATCGAGTGCGCTACGTGAGATGTTCCGGGTTCTGGTGCCTGACGGCCGACTGGTCTTAAACGTTTTCAGCGCCATCGAGCACACTCCCGCGGCCAAGGCGTTGGCGGATGCCTTGGATCGACACCTCGGTCCCGGCGCTTCGGCAACGAAACGGTCCGAGCATTCACTCGCCGATGCGGACGAGCTTTACCGATTGGTGGCCGGGGCGGGATTTCGTCAGGTGACCATCCACACGACGACACAGAACATCCGGTTCCCCTCGTCAAAGCAATATGTGCGATTACAGTTGGCAGCGACTCCGCAGGCTGGGCTGGTCAGCGGAATGGAGGCCGGACATCGGGACGCAGTCATCGCAGCGATCACGGCTGATCTAAGTTCTTCGCTGGCAATCTATTCAACTGGAGGGGAGCTGATATTCCCCCAAGAGGCTCACGTCTTGCTCGCACGCAAGTAGCGCAGCTGACGCGCCGGTCGTCAACGTAGGTCAGGACCGCCGCCACGAGGCTGACGATCATCTGGAGTCGCGCCAGGGCGATCGTCTCACTGTCCTTGAAGAGTCCGAAACGCAAAAACCGCGCTCCATCGGAGCGCGGCTTTGCCAGATACGCATGGCGCTTCGCCAACAAAACACTTGCGAAACTTACGGCGAAACTTGCGGGCTCCGGTACGCGAGACCTGATCCGGAGCGCCGGGCGGATGTCCGCCTCGCAATCCGTTTTAAACGCACATCGTTACTGCAAGGTTAGCAAGAGCTTAAGCAAACCTAAACTTGCCAGCTTTCCGCATCAGGATATCGAAAAAACGATGAAATTCGGAGTTTACCCCGTGGCACCGCGCAGGAAATTTATGATGCCGGAAAAATCCGCGCCGGCGTTGCCTTGTGCATTGAACAGCGCATAGAGCTGGGCTGCCTCGGCGGCGAGCGGCGTTACCGCACCGGCGCTCTGCGCGGCCTCCTGCGACAGTTTCAGGTCCTTCAGCATCAGTGCCGCTGCGAAGCCAGGCTTATAGCCATTGTTGGCGGGCGATGTCGGCACCGGGCCGGGCACCGGGCAGTAAGTGGTCAGCGACCAGCACTGGCCGGACGAGGTCGAGGCGACATCGAACAGCGCCTGGTGCGACAGGCCGAGCTTTTCCGCCAGCACGAAGGCCTCGGCAACGCCGATCATCGAAATGCCCAAAATCATGTTGTTGCAGATCTTCGCCGCCTGTCCGGCGCCATCGTCGCCGCAATGAACGATGCGGCCGGCCATCGGCTTGAGGATTGGTTCGGCCTTGGCGAAGGCGTCCTTCGAACCGCCGGCCATGAAGGTCAGCGTGCCGGCCGCCGCACCGCCCGTGCCGCCGGAGACCGGCGCGTCGATCGTCAGCAACCCGTGCTTGGTGGCGATGGCATGGGCCTTTCGGGCCGACTCGACGTCGATGGTCGAGGAATCGATGAACAGCGCGCCTTTTTTCGCCTTGGCCGCGATGTCCGCGTAAACCGACAGCACATGCTTGCCGGCCGGCAGCATGGTAATGACCGCATCGGCATCCTTCACCGCTGCAACGGCATTGGCCATGATGACGACGCCGTGCTCCCTGGCGATGACGAGGTTCTCCGGCACCAGGTCGAAGCCGTGCACGGCATACCCGGCCTTGACCAGGTTGGCGGCCATCGGATTGCCCATATTGCCGAGGCCGATGAAGGCGATGGTGGTCATAATGGCACTCCGTGGTTTGGGTAGGCAGTAGGCAGTAGGCAGTAGGCAGTAGGCAGTAGGCAGTAGGCAGTAGGCAGTAGGCAGTAGGCAGTAGGCGACCTATTCGGGCGCAAGTTTGCTAATAAGTTGGCGAAGCATTTTTCTGATGCCCTTGATCTTGGCGGTCATCTTTCTGCCTACTGCCTTACCGTCCGATCAGGGCGCGAGCGATGATGACGCGCATGATCTCGTTGGTGCCTTCGAGGATTTGGTGGACGCGCAGGTCGCGCACTAGCTTCTCGATGCCGTAATCGTGCAGATAGCCGTAGCCGCCATGCAGTTGCAGCGCGTCGTTGGCAACGTTGAAGCCGGTGTCGGTGACGAAGCGCTTGGCCATAGCCGACCATTTCGAGGCATCCGGTGCCTTGCGGTCGAGCTTCGAAGCGGCGGTGTAGAGAAAGATGCGCGCTGCCTGCAGTTCGGTCTCCATGTCGGCGAGCTTGAACTGCAGCGCCTGGAACTGGTTGATCTTCGAGCCGAAAGCCTTGCGCTCGGCGGTGTAGGCGAGCGCCCTGTCGAGTGCCGATTGCGCGCCGCCGAGCGAGCAGGCGGCGATGTTCAACCGGCCGCCGTCAAGCCCGGCCATGGCGATGCCGAAGCCGGCGCCTTCGACTGAGAGCAGGTTTTCCGCCGGCACCTTGCAATCCTCGAAAACGACCTGGCGGGTCGACTGCATGTGCCAGCCCATCTTGTGCTCGTTGGCGCCGAAGGAAAGGCCCGGCGCATCGTTCGGCACGACGAAGGTGGAAATGCCTTTTGGCCCGTCGGCCCCGGTGCGCGCCATAACGACATAGAGGTCGCTGTCGCCGGCGCCGGAGATGAACTGCTTGGCGCCGTTCAGCACATAGTCGCCCCCGCTCTTTGTCGCGCGCGTCTTCAGCGCCGCCGCATCCGAGCCCGAACCCGGCTCGGTCAGGCAATAGCTGGCCAGCCATTCCATCGAGGTCAGTTTGGGCAGGAAGCGCCGGCGCTGTTCGTCGCTGCCGAAGCGGTCGATCATCGATGCCACCATGTTGTGGATCGAGATGAAGGCGGAAAACGCCGGATCGGCGCGCGAAAGCGCCTCGAAGATCAGCACGGCGTCGAGCCGGCCGAGTCCCGAGCCGCCGACATCGTCGCGGACATAGATGCCGCCAAGGCCGAGAGGGCCTGTCTCGCGGATCACATCGGCGGGGAAATATTTGTTGCGATCCCAGTCGAGTGCGTTCGGCGCCACACGGTCGGCGGCGAAGGCCTCGGCCATCTCCTGGATGGCGCGCTGGTCCTCGTTGAGTTCGAACTGGCTGGTGCCCGCATCGACAGCGGCGTCCATGGCGTGCTCCCTGATGTTTCCGGCCTTCTGGCCTGTCGTTTTTGGCTTTGCGCTCAGTCCAATCTAGACCAATGATGCCGCCGCGCAACCCGACCGTCTGCTCAGCCGCTGTGCGCGGATGCGCTTTGGAGCAAAGTGTGACGACAAATTTCGACGAACTGCTTGGACGCTTCCATGCCTATCTCCAGACGTTCGACGATGCGCTGGTGCGCGACGCCGTGGCCCGGATCGGCTGGGACATGCCGGCCCGGCCGCTCGAGCCGCATGCACTGCCTTGTCTCGTCCAGCTCGACCGGATCGTCGAACTCGCTCCCGCTGCGGCCAAGCCGCTGGCGCGGCTGGTTGCGGGGCGTCGCGGCGATCTGCGCTGGGGCCAGACCTATGGTGAAGCGGATTTCGGCAGGATTTTCATGGAGAATTACGGCTGGCTGGAGGTGTTCGGCACACGCGGCCATCTCGTCAATGAAGAGGTCGCCGGCGGTCTGCTGATCCTTGGACCCGACATCGTCTACCCCGATCACCACCACGTCGCGGAGGAGATCTACATCCCGCTGACCGGCGGCGCCGAATGGCGCATGGGCGATGGCGGTTTTCACCTTCGATCGGCGGGCGAGGTGATCCACCATGCCTCTGACGTCAGCCACGCCATGCGCACCTGCAGGGAGCCGCTGTTGGCGCTCTATCTCTGGCGCGGTGGGCCACTGGCGGCCAAGTCGACGATCACCGGAACCGTTGCGCAGGGCAGGGGCTGATATGGCCAAGGCGATCATGCTGCAGGGCACGGGTTCGGATGTCGGCAAGACGGTGCTCGTCGCCGGCCTCTGCCGCGCGGCGAAGAAGCGTGGCTTGAAAGTGCGGCCGTTCAAGCCGCAGAACATGTCGAACAACGCGGCCGTCGCCGATATTCCCGGCGTTTCAGGCGGCGGTGAGATCGGCCGCGCCCAATGGCTGCAGGCGATCGCCTGCGGCGTGCCGCCCACCATCCACATGAACCCGGTGCTGCTCAAGCCGCAGACCGATGTCGGCGCTCAAGTCGTCGTGCAGGGCAAGGTGTTCGGCGAGGCGCGGGCGCGCGACTACCAGGCGCTGAAGGGCCGGCTTATGGATGCGGTGCTGGACTCCTGGGCAAAGGTTGGCGAGGGCGCCGATCTGGTCATTGTCGAGGGCGCGGGATCGCCGGCCGAAATCAATCTCAGGAGCCGCGACATTGCCAATATGGGCTTTGCGACGCGCGCCGGCGTGCCGGTGATCCTGGTCGGCGATATCGATCGCGGCGGCGTCATCGCCTCGGTCGCGGGCACCCACCTGATCCTGCCGGACGAGGACCGCCGCATGATCGTCGGCTATCTCATCAACAAGTTCCGCGGCGATATCTCGCTGTTCGACGATGGCATCGAGGCGATCGAAAAATTCACCGGCTGGCGCTGTTTTGGCGTCGTGCCGTGGCTGAAGGCGGCGGCGCGGCTGCCGTCGGAAGACTCCGTCGTGCTCGAACGGCTGTCGTCCGGCGAGAAGCGCGCGCTGAAGATCGCCGTGCCGGTGCTCTCGCGCATCGCCAATTTCGACGACCTCGACCCGCTCAAGGCCGAACCGCAGGTCGAGGTGGTGTTCGTGCCGCCTGGCCAGCGCCTGCCGCAGGATGCAGGTCTGGTGGTCATTCCCGGCTCGAAGTCGACGATCGGCGATCTCCTGAAATTCCGCGAGAACGGCTGGGACCGCGACCTTGCCGCGCACAGGAAACGCGGTGGCCATATCGTCGGCATTTGCGGCGGCTTCCAGATGCTCGGTCATATCGTGCGCGATCCCGACGGCGTCGAGGGCAGCGCTACCGAGACGCAAGGCCTCGGGCTGCTCGACGTCGAAACGGTGATGGAGCCGGAAAAGACGGTGCGCAACGTCAGCGCGCGCTCGGTGCAATTCGATCTGCCGCTCGAGGGCTACGAGATCCATCTCGGCCGCACCACCGGTCCGGATATGCTGCGGCCGTCCGCCGTTATCAACGGCATCGATGACGGCGCTATCTCGGTCGACGGCAAGGTATTAGGCACCTATATGCACGGGCTGTTTTCCGCCGATGCCTTCCGGGCGAAATTCCTCGAAAGCCTCGGCGTCAAGGGCGGCGGCATCGACTACCGCGCCGAGGTCGAACGGGCACTGGACGAGATCGCAGCCGAGCTGGAAACCCACCTCGACTGCGACGCCATCTTTGGGCTGGCGCGTTAGCTGGCAGCTTCGTCAGCCTTCGGCCAGTAGGTGCCGAACGACCAGACATTGCCTTCCGGATCGCGGCAGATGAATTCGCGGCTGCCATAATCGCGGTCGGTGAGTTCTTCCAGAATCTCGGCGCCGGCCGTTTTTGCCCGAGCGTATGCGGCGTCTGCGTCCTCGACGGCAACATAGATCGATGTACCGCCGCCAGAGCCGGGCGCACCGACCATCTTGCCGTAGGCGTCATCGCGCGCCGTGCCGAGCATGATGATCGAGGAGCCGAATGCGAGTTCGGCGTGGTGCACCACGTCGCCTTCGCCATAGCGGGCGCGGACGCTGAAGCCGAAGGCCTCGCCCAGCCAGTCGATCATCTTGCCGGCATTCCTGCAGCGCAGCGCCGGATAAAGCCGCGGTGGTTCGGTGGTGTTCGGCATGGCTGATCTCCTTCAGCGGGTTGGTCGATAACCCAGTCTGGGCGAAGGCCGGTCGTGCGTCTTGAAGAAATGTTACCTCGCGCCAAGCGCCGTCGGCGTTATGCCTGCGAGGTCGCGGAACTCGCGCACCAGATGCGCCTGATCGGCATAGCCGCAGTCGGCGGCGATGTCGGCCCAATCGCTGTTGACCTGTCTCGACAGGCCGAGCGCATGGTTGAAGCGGACAATGCGCGACAGCGTTTTTGGGCCGGTTCCGATCGCGTCCGAAAATTTTCCGGCAAGATGCTTGCGGCTCCAACCCAGCTTGTTGGCAAGCAATGAGACGCGAATCCGGCCACCTGTCGTGACGATCGTCTGGTAGGCCCAGGCTATTTCGGCTTGAGTGCGGTCCGCCGTTGCCAACCGGTCCGCGACGAAGGCCTCGGAGATGGCAAAGCGTGTGCTCCAATCCGGTGCATTGCCAAGCCTTTCGCGAAGCGCGATGCCTTCAACGCCAAGCACGTCATCGAGCCCGACCATGCGGTCGGTCAGCTCGCTCATCGGCCGGCCGAAGAAGCGACGGGCGCCGAGCGGCGTGAAATTGATCTGCACACAACAGGCGCCGCCGAAGGATTCGATCACCACCGGCCCGGCGTAGAGGCCGGCGGCAAAACTGCCGAAGCGGTCATTGTCGCTTGGGTCCTTGCCGAGCCCGATGGCAAAGGGTTCGGCAAAGCTGATGACCAGCGGCACGGTCAGCGAGGCATATTCGACGACACGGAAATGGCCTGGCATGGTTTCGCGAAAGCCGCATATGTCGGTGACGGCGCCCTGAAGCCGATGACTGGGCGCGCGCCGCACCATCTCGAACCGATCGAGCCCTGTTCTGTCGTGGGGGCTGCCGTCTTCGCTGGCGGGCATGTGCTTTCCCTCGTCCAGGAATTCTAACAGACCATCCTGCAGAATCAAAAGCGCCCCGGGGTTGGCCGGGCGCTCCGAGTTGCCTGAGATTCTGAATTGTCTGGACGTGTTTAAGCGCCGCGCATCAGGCAGCCGGCGGCCAGCACAATGTAGGCGATGACGACAATCCACGCGGCATTCAAAGGGATAAACGCCAGAACGCCAAGCGCGGCGAGAACGCCGATGATGGCGATGACAAGGGATATGATGAAAATAAGCTGGGTAGGCGCACTAAGATTCATGTTCGGTCCCTCCTCAACATGATTCGTACAGCGGCATAGTATCAGTCGCGCGGTCACACACCAATGAGCCCACGCAGCCGGCTTGCCGGATTGGCCGGCAGTTTCCGGCGACAGAATATGGCGGGTTCCACCATGCGCACCCCGTTTGCGCCAAGCCGATTCCGCGCTACCTTCCCGACGAATCGGAAGGGGCTGACGGCGATGGGATTGCTGGACCAGATACGCTCGATCTTCGACGGCGATCCCGGCGTGCGCAAAGTCGCGGACGATCCGGTGCTGTCGGCAGAGCTGCTGATGCTGTTCCGCATGATCCTGGCCGATGGGTCGGTCAGCGAAAGCGAAATGACCGCCTTCAGGCGTATCTGCCGGGACGCCTTCGGCATTCCCGAAACCAGCATCGACAGCGTTATCGAATATCTCAACGAGTTCGGCTACGAGACCAACGGCTCGCAGGCCGTCGCCCAGTTTCGCGACCTCGACGTCGAGCGGCGCAAGCTGCTTGCCCGCCACATGGCCGAGATCGCCAAGGCCGATTCGCAACTTGCCGGGAGCGAGATGCAGCTGTTGCGCCGCACGCTCGACCTGCTCGACATCAGTCCGGTCGATGTGGTGAAGCCGCAAGACTGAGGCATCAGCTGGGCGAACGCGATAAAAGTGCACTGTCACCGTAATTCACGGAAGTTCACTCAGGGCAGCAAAACAGCGACACAAAAAAGCAGCGGAGAAAGAGCAAAATCCACTGTCCGCGAGAGCCCAAATTTCGTGCGCGCAAACCGGATTCGATGACAAAATTTGCAGGCCGCGAACGCAAAATTCTACCCGCGCGAAGCACTATCAGAGGCAAAAATCAGCATGCAGAACAGCCAAAAATCGCTGCGCGGGCCCCAGGTGTCCTCTCTATTTGATCGTCAATCGACCGGTTAAATGCAACAATAGAAACAGCGCAAAGGACACAGTAACGGCAGCGAGAACTGCGATGCACGCCTTTCTTTCGGTCGGCTTGGCGTATCGCATCAGTATCAAGAGACCAAAAATGGAAGCCAGCGGAATCAGGTATTGCCTGACTAATTCGGGCTCCCCAATCCAAGCTCCGGGTACATCGTAGCGGAACATGTGCCAGATCAGTGAAGCAGTCAGTGCCGCATGCATCAATGCCAGCAGCCCAAGTACAGCGATGGCAATCCACTTCAGTATCGTCACCATCTTTCGCCCCCACAGGATCGGGCGACAGGTCAACACGCCCACCAAAATCAAAGCCTCTCCACACACCCGCCAACGTCGCCGTCGTCCCCGTAGTGACAGGACCATCCGGCCCCAGACTCACATAAGAATTACGGTGACAGTGCACTTTTCCTTTCCCGGCAGCCGTGTCTTTCCTGTTTCACAGCTTATCCGGTTTGCTCGGCAATCCGGTCTAAAAATGCGTCGCTGCCGACCGGCCAACCGATACTATCGGCCTTTCAGGCAAATCGAACAGTCCCGCCTACGATGACAGCCGGTTCTCCTTTGACATTCGTAACGCTATCGGGTGTCGGACGTACGGTGCATTTTGGCAAGCGCGCCTCAGGCTTTGGCCCGGCCGACATCAGGATCAGCCGCACACGGTTCTGCATCGGGCACTACGCCCAGATGCCGATTTCGGCGACGCAGCAATGCAACTCGAGCCATACGGTCAGTCTACACGGCGATAGCGACCACAGCAAAAAAGTGCATTGTCACCGTAATTCAGACAACGTTTTATCTGCAGCCTTCGACTGCACGCCAACACAGATTGTGTTGGAAAACTTTTCTGCTGAAATATTCGCAACGTCTATCAGGCTGTTTACATTGGAGACTTTCTTTCCAAATACGACATTGTCTCAATCAGTCGCTTTCTAACAAACTCGACGTCAAAAAGAAATTCTCCACCACCAGGCCTATATCTAGCAAGAATCTCTATTGTTTCTTGTATAAAACCGTCGTCACCAAAATTGTCCCCTAAGTTAGACTCAATTTTATTGACCAAACTTATACTTGTATCCTCCGTTGACGTGAACTTAACAACCATATTTTTTAATGACATTGTTTTACTCACCATCCAAAGAAGTCGCCAATAGTTCTAACACCTTGCCGTCTGCAGCCGTTTCGCGATCGCCCGGTGCAGGTCGGGGGCGCTAAGCAAGCCCGAATGCCAGGACCAGGAAGCCCATCGCTCCGAACCCGGCGTGGATAACGATCCCGGCCCATGTGCTGCGCCGCCGCTGGACGACATAGGGCAGCAGCAACGTGATCGGCACAAGGGTCAACAGGACTTGCCAGGGGAAGGCAGCGTGGAACAGCAACCACAGGATCCCATTGACCAGCCAGGCTCGCCTGCCGAAAGCAATCTCTTGCCGCGGCAGCGCGAACCCCCGCCAGACAAACTCTTCCCCAACGATGTTCAGCACAAAAAACGGAAGCCACGCGCCGAGGATCCAGTAGCGGCCGGGACCGAGCGGCTCGAAAGCCATGAACGAGGGATTGAAATTCGCCCCGTCTTGCAGCATCCGGAGCGCGCCGCCGATGCCGCCGGTCAGCACGCCGACGGCCGCCAGCCCTCCAACAGCCCAGAGCCAGTCGCCGCCATTCATCGGGCGAAGCCATAGCCGCGCGGCCAACGACCCCGGCAGACGCCGTTCCCGATACAACAGCAGGGCAGCTGCGAGAAGCAGAGGGCCAAAAAGGACGATGCTTGCGGCCAGGAACCACATCGCCACAGGCTCTGCCCCCGTGGCGGAGACGAACGCCGGGACGGCTACCCGCGTTGTCAGGAACAGCAGCAGGGCACCCGCGCCGAACAGAGCAGCGGAGCCGCCCAGGGCCAGCGGAGGAACCCGATCAGGCTCCGGCCCGTCGCGCCTTTCATAACCGTTTGCTGTCAATGACCATTCTCCCGCCCGTGCGCCGAGCGAATAAAGTCTGCTCACCCCTGTTCCTGCAGTCTTTTCGCAATTGCCCGATGCAAATCGGGAGCGGCGGCGACCAGCGCCTTGGCCGCTTCGGATTGCGGGTGGTCGAGCACTTCGCTCGTCCTGCCGCGCTCGACGATCTTGCCGTCATGCATGACCATCACTTCGTCGGTGATGGCGCGGGCGACGGTCAGATCATGGGTGATGAACAGATAGGCGATGCCGAGTTTCTGGTTGAGCTCGGCGAACAGGTCGAGAATCTGGGCGCGGATCGAGACGTCGAGCGCCGAGACCGGCTCGTCGGCGACGACCAGCTTCGGCCGGGTGATGATGGCGCGGGCGATCGACAGGCGCTGGCGCTGGCCGCCCGAAAACTCGTGCGGGTATTTGTCCATGTCGCCTGGTGAGAGGCCGACCTCGTGCAGCGCACGCGCCACCATCTCGCGCCGCGCGGCGGGCGCCGGCGTCTTCTCCAGCACATACAGCGGCTCTGCCACCAATCTTTCGACCTTCTGGCGTGGGTCGAAGGAGCCATACGGGTCCTGGAACACGACCTGCATGTCGCGCCGTGCCGGCTTCAGCTCCGCTTCGCTCTTGCCGGTGAGGGTGTCGCCACGGAAGCGGATCGTCCCGGCGGTCGGCCTATCCAGCGCCAGGACCATGCGGGCAAGCGTCGACTTGCCACAGCCGGAACGGCCGACCAGCGCCACCGACTGGCCGGGCGCAATCGAGAACGAGACATCGTCGACGGCGCGGATCGGAGCTGCGCGTTTCAACAGCGCTATGCGCCGTCCCGGATAATCGCGCGTCACGCTGTCTACCTGAAGAAGAGGTTTACCTTGCCCGACCTCATGTGTCTTGGCCCGCGCGGGCACATGCATCGAGGCCTGCGCCAGCTGTCGCGTGTAGGGATGAAGCTGTTCGGACAGCGTGCACGCGGTATCGCCGGCCTCCATCACCTCGCCATGGCGCAGGATGGTGATGCGGTCCGCCATCTCGGTCACCACTGCGAGGTCGTGCGAGATGAGCAGAAGGCCCATGCGGTTTTCCGCTACGAGGTCGCGCAGCAGGTCGAGGATCTGCGCCTGCAGCACCACGTCGAGCGCCGTCGTCGGCTCGTCGGCGATCAGCAGCTTGGGTTTCAGTGCACAGGCAATGGCAATGACAACGCGTTGGCGCTGGCCGCCGGAGAGTTCGTGCGGATAACGCGACAGCGGGAATTGTGCTGCCGGCAGGCCGACCCGGTCGAGCATTTTTCGCGCTCGTTCCTCGGCGTCGGCGCGGCTCGCCCTGGTGTGCCAGCGAATACCCTCGGCGACCTGCTCGCCGATGGTCTTGACCGGGTTGAGCGCCGTCATCGGCTCCTGGAACACCATGCCGATGTCGTCGCCGCGCAGTGCGCACATCTGGTCCTCGCTGGCGGCAAGGATGTCGATGCCGTCGAAGGTGATGCGGCCGCTGGCGTGTGCCGCCCAGGGCAGAAGCTGCATCACCGTAAGCGCCGTCATCGATTTGCCGGAGCCGGATTCGCCAACCAGCCCCATCACTTCGCCGGCCGCGACGGAAAAATCGACGTCTCTGAGGATAGCGGTGTCGCCGATGGTCAGCGACAGCTTGTCGATTTCGAGCAGGCTCATCGCTGCCGCCGCGATTTCGGATCGAGGATGTCGGCGATGCCGTCGCCAAGCAGGTTCAGGCCAAGCACGGTGACGACAATCGCCATGCCAGGAAAGATCGCCATCCACGGCGCCACCACCATGCGGGTCTGGGCGTCGAACAGCATGCGGCCCCAGCTCGGCATCGGCGGCTGGGTGCCCAGCCCGACATAGGAAAGCCCGGCTTCGGCCAGTATGCCCAGCGCGAACTGGATGGTGCCTTGCACCAGCAGCAAGGTGGCGATGTTGGGCAGCACATGTTCGATGCTGATCAGCGTCCTGCTCTTGCCGGCGGCGCGGGCGGCGAGGATGAATTCGCGCGGCCAGATCGCCAAGGCGCCGGCCCGGGCCACGCGCGCGAACACCGGGATGTTGAAGATGCCGATGGCAATGATGGCGTTGAACGCGCCCGGCCCGAAGATGGCGGTGATCATGATTGCCGAAAGCAGCGCCGGAAAGGCAAAGACCAGGTCGTTCAGCCGCATCAGCACGTCGTCGGCGAAGCCGCCGCGCGCCGCGGCAAAGGCGCCGAGCGGCACACCGATGCCCATGCCGATGCCGACCGCCACCAGAGCCACTGCAATCGAATTGCGGGCGCCGACCATGATCATCGACAGGATGTCGCGACCGAAATGGTCCGTGCCGAACCAGTGCGCCAACGATGGCGCCTGGGTCTTGTCGGAAATGACCAGCCTGGTGACGTCGTAAGGCGTCCACAAGAAGGAGAGGATCGCGACCGCAGCCACCAGTGCGGTGACGACGAAGCCGGCGAGGAACGAACGGTTTCGAAACGCCTTGGCCAGGATGCTGGCAAGGTTCTCGTCGGGGATGTCTATGTGCAGCGTCATTGCCTGCCTCTCAGGCGCGGATCGACCACCGCATAGGAGAGATCGACAACGAAATTGACGACGATGACGGCGGCAACCAGCAGCATGACGACGCTCTCGACCACGATCAGGTCACGCTGGTTGATCGCCTGGAACACCAGCCGGCCGAGGCCAGGCAAATAGAAGACGTTCTCGATGATGATGGTGCCGGCAAGCAGGAAAGCGAATTGCAGGCCTAGAATGGTGACCACCGGGATCATGGCGTTGCGCAGCGCATGCCGCCACAAGACAAGGCGGTAGGGCAGGCCCTTGGCGCGGGCGGTTCGGATGTAGTCCTCGTTCAGCACTTCGATCAGCGCCGAGCGAGTGACCCGGGCGAGGATTGCCGCCTGCGGCAGAGCGAGAGCGACCGCCGGCAGAAGCAGCGATTTCAGCGCCGGCCAGACGCCGGCGCCCCAGCCGGGAAAGCCGCCGCCAGGCACCAGCCGCAGCCAGACGGCGAAAAGATAGATCAGCATCAGCGCAAACCAGAAATTTGGCACGGCGACGCCAAGCTGGGCGGCACCCATCGCGATCGTGTCGCCGGTGCGGCCGCGCCGGCTGGCGGAAAACAGTCCGACCGGAATGGCAATGACGGTGGACAGCGCCAGCGCCATCAGTGCCAGCGGCAGAGAGACGACGAGGCGCTCACGGACCAGATCGATGACCGGCACCGAATAGGTGTAGGAACGGCCGAAATCGAGGCTCAGCAAGCCGCCGGCCCAATGCAGATAGCGCAGCACGACGGGAGCGTTGAGACCCATCTGGTTGCGCAGCAATTCGATCTGGTCGGCGCTGGCGTTCAGGCCAAGCATCAGCCGCGCCGGGTCGCCGGGAATGATCTCCAGCACGGCAAAGACCACCATGGAGGCCAGAACCAGCGTGACGACGGCGATGGTGAGGCGCTTGAGGAGATAGGCGGTCATGGACGTTGAGGAACCGCTGTGTTGCCGGACAAAACCGGGCGAAGCTTGCGTTCCCGCCCACCCCCCTCTGTCCTGCCGGACATCTCCCCCTCAAGGGGGGAGATTGAGCCCTCATCGCCGCTTTCGCTAACCACTAGCGTTGCAAGGACAGTGCCAGCGTGGAAACTGCCAATCTCCCCCCTTGAGGGGGAGATGCCCGGCAGGGCAGAGGGGGGTGGGCGGGAACGCAAGCTTCGCCTCTTTGCCCAGCGACCCCTCAATCCGTCCACTTCACGTTGGTCAGGTCGTTGGCCTGGATCGGGGCGTTTTCCCACAGGCCCTGCAGTTTGGCGTCCCAGACGCCGACCTTCGGCAGCTCGTAGAGGAAGCCGACCACGGCGTCATCGGCCAGGACCTTCTGCGCCTCGCCGAGCAGCGTAATGCGCTTGGCCTCGTCGGAGGTAAGGTTCAGCTCGTCGATGATCTTGTCGAAGGCCGGATTGTCGTAGTTGAAGTAATAGTCCTTGCGCGAATAGATATCGATGTCATTGGGCTCTGTATGGGAAACGATGGTGAGGTCGTAATCCTTCTTGGTGAAGACCTGGTCCAGCCACTGCGCCCATTCGACCGGGATGATCTCGAGATCGATGCCGATTTCGCGAAGCTCGGAGGCGATGATCTCGCCACCAAGCCGCGCATAGGAGGGCGGCGGCAGCTTGAGCGTCGCCTTGAAGCCATTCTCCAGGCCGGCTTCCTTTAGCAACTCCTTGGCCTTCTCCACATTGTGCGGATAGAGGCCGGTGAGGTCGACATAGGCCTTGCTGGCGGGCGACATGTGCGAGCCGATCGGCACGCCGAGGCCGGCCGAGGCGCCGTCGATGATCGCCTTGCGATCGAGCGCAAAAGAAATCGCCTGCCTGACCTGCAGCTTGTCGAAGGGCGGCTTCTTGTTGTTGATCGACAGGATGGTTTCACCCTCGGTCGAGCCGATCACCACCTTGAAGCGTGGGTCGTCCTTGATCTGGGCGAAGCTGTCGGGGTCGAAGAACGGAAAGGCCTGGACGTCGCCGGAAAGCAGCGCCGGAACGGCTGCGGCAGCATCTGGAATGATGCGGAACTCGGCCTTGTCGAGAAACACCGGGGCGCCCCAGTAATTGTCCGATTTGACCAGCGTGATCGATGAGCCCTTGGCCCAGTTCTGGAATTTGAACGGGCCGGTGCCAACAGGCTTTTCCTTGTTGGTGTCGGCTGTCTCAGGCGCCACGATAACCGCGTCGCCCCAGCCCATATTGTAGAGGAAGGAGCCCTGCGGGTTCTTCAGCGTGACCGTCACCGTCGTGGGATCGACGACCTCGACCTTGTCGATGGCGGCAAACAGGCCCTTTTGCGCGTTGACGGAATTGTCGGCGCGGGCGCGGTCGAGCGAGAATTTCACGTCGTCGGCGTTGAAGTCGGTGCCGTCATGGAATTTCACGCCGGTATGCAGCTTGAAAGTGTAGACCTTGCCGTCGTCGGAAATGCTCCAGCTTTCGGCGAGATCGGGCAGCACTTCGCCGTTCGGGCCGATGCGGGTCAGGCCCTCGAAGACATTGGCATAGAGCACCTCGTCGATCGCCGCGGCGGCGCCTGCGGTCGGGTCGAGATGCGGGGGCTCGAGCGTAATGCCGATGACCAGGTCGGTGCGCGCGGCCATCGCCGAGGTTCCGGCCGCCAACGCCAGCGCCGCAGCGGCCAGAATGGTTTTCCACAATTTCATCGTGCAACTCCCCATATGCTAAAACACGTGCTCAAACCCGGCGGATAGAAGCGTGAATTCGCCGCCGAGTAAATTGCGTTTCGTACCGTCCGCCGACGCCGGGAGGAATGTTTTTCCGCCCATCGCCGGATCATCGCGGGCCGGCGCCCCTCAGCAGCACGTCGAGGCCGATGGCCATCACCTTTGCCGAGTCCAGCATGTCGGCAATGCCGACCCATTCGTCGGGCCGGTGGGCGAGGTCGAGAATGCCCGGGCCATAGGCGATGCAGTCATAGATGTGGCCGATGCGGGCGATGTGCTTCTGGTCGTAGGTGCCGGGCGAAATCACATAATCCGGCTCGCGGTCGAATATCTCCATGATGCCTTGCGCGACCGCCTTAACCACCGGCGCATCGCGCTCGGTCATCAGCGGCAGCACCTCCATCAGATCGCGGATTTCGTAGTCGAACTTTTTGCGCTCGCGCTTCAGCCGTTCGAGGATATCGGTCACCTCTGTCTTGACCGTAGCGAGATCCTCTTCGAGCAGGAAGCGGCGGTCGATAGTCAGCCGGCAGGAATCGGGCACGTTGGGCGAGGGCAGCCCGGGCCGGAAATCCTCCGTCTGGCCGCCATGGATCGAGTTGATGTTCATGGTCGAGCGTTTTGCGCCTTCGGGCACGACCGGCATGCGCGTCATCTTGCGGTCGAGCGCCGGAAACAGCTCATCCTCGAAGGCCCGCAGCACGGCGCCCATATGGCGCACCGCATTGTCGCCGAGGAACGGCATCGAGCCGTGCGCGATCTCGCCCTTGGTCTCGATCTCCGCCCACCAGACGCCGCGATGGCCGAGGCAGATGCGGTCCTTGTTGAGCGGCTCGGGAATGATGACGTGGTCGACCTTCGGCCTGGAGAAATAGCCGAGCTTGGCCAGATGGGCGACGCCGCCAAAGCCGCCGGACTCCTCGTCGACCGTCCCCGAAATCTCGATGGCGCCGGGAAAATCGGGAAAGACCTCCATGAAGGCTTCAGCGGCGATGATCGAGGCGGCAAGCCCGCCTTTCATGTCGCAAGCACCGCGGCCATAGACCTTGCCATCCCTGACGATGCCGGCGAACGGATCGAGGCTCCAGCCGTCGCCGGGCTCGACCACGTCGATATGCGAATTGAAGTGCACGCAAGCACCCGGCGCCCGGCCATCGAAACGGGCGACGACGTTGACGCGCGGGTAACGGTCAGTGTCGCCGGGCGTCCCTTCCGCACGGATGAATTCGATCTCAAAACCACGCTTCTTCAACCGCGCGCCGATATATTCGGCACATGGCCGATAGGCTTCGCCGGGCGGATTGATGGTCGGAAAGCGGATCAGATCCGCGGTCAGTGCAACCAGATCATCGGCTCGGTCATCGATTGCCTTGAGGAGCCGTTCGTTCGGTTCGTTCATTCGGTGAATTGAGCAGCGGATGAGGCGGTTTTGCAAGCCCGATGGCGAATTGCCAGGCGATTGCGTGTCGTTACGGCAACTATTGCGGGAAATCGTTCAAATTCGCTGCTTTGGATTGGTGAAATCGTCAGGGAGTGGGTGTTAGCTCGCTGGCTTGCCATCAAAACGCTGGAGAACAGCGTGACGGCAGGCAGGCAAGGGGCATCAAAGGGGTTTGATTGCATGAAAAACACTGTTCTCATGGCA
This sequence comes from Mesorhizobium sp. M0991, assembly GCF_040318915.1. Taxonomy (NCBI): domain Bacteria; kingdom Pseudomonadati; phylum Pseudomonadota; class Alphaproteobacteria; order Hyphomicrobiales; family Phyllobacteriaceae; genus Mesorhizobium; species Mesorhizobium sp. M0991. The sequence goes on along the minus strand of NZ_JAMYNE010000015.1, from coordinate 84,954 downwards.
GCGGCATTGATGGCGATGCTCTTCGGTTCGTCGTTCGAGAGCCGGGCGGCCAGCCTGGTCGCGAACATCGATATTTCCTCACAGACGATGACGGTAAGATACGGGCTTTCGTATTACCGGTGGAGCGTTTCCACCGCCCGCAAAGGCTACATCACGCCGCGCGGCAGCTATCGTCCACAGCGGACGGCCCGGATGTGGTATTCGCGCAAATACGACATGTCGCCGATGCCCTATTCGGTGTTCTTCCGCGGCGGCTATGCTATCCACGGCACCGGCGCGATCCGGCAATTGGGGCGCCCGGCATCGCATGGCTGTGTGCGCCTCCACCCCAGCAACGCCGCCGCGTTCTATTCGATGGTGCGCAAAGCCGGCTTCGGCAATACGCGGATCCTCGTGACGAATTAGGGCCTGTCCTGGGCCCGAAATAAAAACCCGCCGGAACGGCGGGTTCGTCGGGGCCAAATGGCACCATAGCGAGATTAGTAGCATAGCTGCCGGCACAAAGCAAGAACAAAATAGCGTTTGTGCCCAAATGATGGTTCCGCTCAGGCGGCTTTGTCGCGCACTGTCGGCGGCCGACGCTTTTTGCGGCCGCTGATCTCCCAGCGCTTGTGGAACCACATCCACTGGCCGGGGTCTTCTCGCACCCAGCGCTCGACCACGTCGTTGAGAAGCTGGGTGGTGGCGCGGACGTCGACACTGCCGCCGACGGTGCGCGGCAAGGTGAGCTTGTCCTCGATCTCGAGCCGGAAACGGTTGTTCGGCAGGCGCACGCAGCGCGCCGGGTAGACATCGCAATCGTAGTGCCGCGCCAAGGTGCCGAGAACCCGGTTGCTCTCGCACGGGCGGCCGAAGAATGTCGTCTCGAGCCCGCCCGTGAATTTCTGGTCGACCAGCACGCCGATATTGCCGCCTTTCTCGAGGATGGCCGCAAGCGCGAACGAGGCGCCGGTCGAAGACGGCAGCAGCGATCCCATGCTCGAGCGGCGGGTCGAGAGGATGTAGTCGGCGAGGTAAGGGTTGTTGGGCGGGCGAAAGAGCGCCGTGATGTTCATGCCGAAGGTCGCCGCCGCCACTGGCAGCAGCTCGAAATTGCCGAGATGCCCGGTGAAGACGATGTGCGGCTTGTCCTCGCCGGCAATGCGCACGAAATGCTCCACGCCCTTGACCTCGACGCGGCCCGGCTTCGTCGCAGCCGGATCATAATCGAACAGAGCATCGAGGAAGATATATTCGGCGGCGAGGCGAGCCATGTTGCCCCACATGTCGGAAGCGATCGCCTCGATCTCGGCGTCGCTCGTTTCGGGATAGGCCTTGCGCAGATTGTCGACAGCAACCTTGTGACGCTGCACCCAAGGGCCGATGCGGCGGGCGGCGCTGTCGGCGAAATTGAGCGCCCTGTCGGGCGGCAGCAGGCGCAACGCGGAGATGATGATCATCGCGACGCGCGCGACCAGCCAGTAGTTGAACTGGCGAAGCCGCCTGCCATAGCGGAATCCCACGTCCCTGCGGATCTTCCTGAAGGCGTTGCCGATCATTTCAGCCGACGCGCAGGATGATCTTGCCGAAGACGTCGCGGCCTTCCATGCGCTTCAGCGCCGCATCGATGCCGTCGAAGCCGACCTCGGTGTCGATCACCGGCGCGACCAGGCCCGACGCCATTTTCTGCATGGCGTCGGCCATGTTTTCCATGCGGCAGCCAAACGAGCCGAGCAGGTTCAGTTGCTGCTGGAACAACTGCATCAAATTGATCTGCGTCGACACGCCCGAGGTCGAGCCGCAGGTGACCAGCCGGCCGCCGCGTTTAAGGCACAGCATCGAGGCGGCAAAGGTGTCGGCACCGACATGCTCGAACACCACGTCGACGCCCTTCTTCTTCGTCAGCTTGCGCACGACGCCTTCGAAGCGGTCGTCGCGGTAATTGATGACGTGGTCGGCGCCGAGCGCCTTTGCCTTGTCGATCTTGTCGTTCGAGCCGACGGTGGTGATGACCGTGCAGCCCATCTTCTTGGCCAGCTGAATCGCGGCGGAGCCGATGCCGGAGCCGCCGGCATGGACCAGTATCGTCTCGCCGGGCTGCAGCCGGGCATTGTCGAACAGCATGTGCTCGACCGTGCCGAAGGTGACAGGCGCCACCGCCGCGCCGATCTCGCTCACGCCGGGCGGGGCAGCGACGAGCAGGCGCGCCGGCAGGTTGATCTTTTCCTGCGCAAAGCCGTCGAGATGGAAGCCGTGAACGCCCGAAACATGCTCGCAGAGATTGTCACGGCCTTCGCGGCAGGCGCGGCAAAGACCGCAGGTGCGGGCGCCATAGATCGACACCAATTGCCCGGGCACAAGGCTGGAAACGCCGGGGCCGACCGCCTCGACCTCGCCGGAGGCCTCGGCGCCGACGACCAGCGGCAGCTTGCGCTTGGCAAAGGCCATGCCGCGCCAGCCCCAGACGTCGATATGGTTCAGCGCCACGGCCTTGATGCGCAGCGTCACCTCGCCGAGCGAAGGCGGCGGCGGTGGCGGCAGGTCCACCGTCTCAAGACGGCGATCCTCGATAAGTTGCAATGCGCGCATGCCAGATCCCAGGTTGCGCAGGACCGAGAACCGTTTCGGAAAGGACCATGCGCACGACAACAGTGCTAGAGCGGAACGGTCGCTTAGACCGGTTCCCGCGCCATGACAAGGCAGGTGTTCTGGCCGCCGAAGCCGAAGGAGTTCGACAGGACGGTGCCGACCTCGGCGTTGCGCTTGGTGTTCGGCACCACGTCGAGCACGATCGCCGGGTCGGGATTGTCGTAGTTGATGGTCGGCGGAATGACGCTTTCGCGCATCGTCATCAGCGAAAATGCAGCCTCGACGGCACCGGCAGCCGATAGGGTGTGGCCGATCATCGACTTGTTCGACGAGACCGGCATCGACGAGATCCGCTCGCCGAACACCGTCGACAGCGACAAATGCTCCATCTTGTCGTTTTCGGGCGTCGAGGTGCCATGGGCGTTGACATAATCGATCCCGTCTTCGCTCAAGCCGGCATCGGCAAGAGCGGCGCGCACCGCCGCGATCGCCGGCGAACCGTCCGGCTTGGAGCGGGTGCGATGGAAGTCGTCGGCCTTTTCGCCGCAGCCGCGCAATATGCCGAGAATGGTGGCGCCGCGGGCAATTGCTGCCTGCAGCGATTCCAGCACAAGGGCGCCCGAGCCTTCGGCGAGCACGAAGCCGTCGCGATCCTTGGAGAACGGCTTGGAGGCCTTTTCGGGGATGTCGTTATGGGTGGAGAGCGCGGACAGAAGCGAGAAGCGGATCAGCGCTTCGGCGGTCGCCGAGCCGTCGGCGCCGATCGACAGCGCCCTGTCGCATTCGCCGCGGCGGATCGCCTCGACGCCGAGCTGGATCGCCGTGGCGCCCGAAGCGCAAGCGGTCGACAGCGTGATCGGCAGGCCGCGCGTTCCGAAACGGTCGGCAAGCCGGTCGGCGATCGAGCCGAACTGGGTGGTCTCGAAGATGTCGAGTTCCCTGAGGCCGCGCGCCACCCGTAGCAGCCTCTCGGCGCCGGTGTCGTGCGTGTCGGAATTGTAGAGCGAAAAGCGCTCGCTCCAGTCGAGCTCGACCGGCGGCGAAGCGAGGAAAAGCGGTCCGCCGAAATCGCCGGCATCGAGGCCCGCCTCCGACATCGCTTCCTGGGCGGCGGTTTCGGCAAGCTCATAGGTGAGGAGACTGGCGCCCTTGGAACTCGACGGCAGGAAATCGACCATGCCGGAGATGCGGGTGTTGAGATGATCGACCGGGAAGCGGGTGATCGGATGGATGCCGGATTTGCCTGATGTCAGTGCAGCCCAATTGTCGGCCTTGCCGACACCGAGCGACGTCACCACGCCGATGCCGGTGACGGCGACGATCGGCCTGCCCATGTGGTCGTTCAGATTGGCCATTTGTTGTCCAAAAACCTGTTTCTCTTGGAGCGTCGGATCGCCCGAAAAGCGCGTCACACTTTTCGGTCCGATGCTCTAGGCGGCTTTGATCAGCGCCATGCCCTCGAATTGGTGATAGCCGATCGCCGTTGCAAGGACGGTCTTCGGGACGCCGGAAAACGGTTTTTCGACTGTGGCGTCGAAGACAGGGTAGGCGGCCTTGCGGTCGACAGCCAGGGCCGCCAGCGCAACAGCAAAGGGGAACTGCGCTTCCTTCATGTGGCCGGTCAGCGTCGAAAAGCCGCGTGCGGCGATCGCCGGATTGGCCTCGAGTGCCGATTTCTCGGCGGCGGTCGCGACATGGGCGCCCGAAGCGCCAGAGATCGCCAGCAGTTCGCCGTCCGGCAATGCGGCTTGCTTCAGCAGCGCTGCGATCTCACCGTCGAGTTCGCCCCGCCGGCGCCTAGCACGGCCGGACAAGACCGGACCGAGTTCCGCATAGATCTTCCGGCCACGGCTTTCCGCGTGCTCGCGTTGCTCCAGGACGAGAAACGCGCCGCCGGATCCGGTCACCACACCGCCGCCTTCGGCACCTTGCCTTTGCCAGACCGGCCGCCACGGACCGCGATGCAGGTAGCCGGCCAGTTCATAGCCGAGCAGCATGTCGGAATGTTCGGTCTGGAAAGCGCCGCCGACCAGTATATGCGTCGACTGGCCGGAGCGGATGCGCGCGGCTGCCGTCTCGACTGCGGCAACACCCGCACCTTCCTCGCCCATGAAGGTGCGAGAGGAGCCGGTCACCTTGTGGACGATCGAGATGTTGCCGGCGAGCAGGTTGGAAAGCTGTGCCAGAAACAGCGTCGGGCGCAATTCGGTGGTCAGCTTCTCGTTGAGCAGCACGTCGCGGTCATTGCGGCTTTCCGATGCCGCGAGAATGGCCGCGTCGACCGCCTCGTCGCGCTCGCCGCCGCCGGCGGCCACCACCATGTCCATGGTCGCGCAGAGTTCGTCATTGCCCTTGATGCCGGCATCGTCGAGCGCAAGGCCGGCCGCATAGGTGCCGAGCCTCTGCCAGGTCTCCATCTGCCGCTGGTCGCCACGCTTGGCGATCTGCAGGTTCCAGTCGATCTCCGGCAGCGGATGGACTGTATAGGGCGAGAAGCGCGAGGCCTCCAGAACCGGCTCAAGGCGCGGCTGGACAAGCTTTTGCCAATGCGCATCCGGACCCTCGCCCAGCGACGAGACAAGGCCGATGCCTGATATGACGACGTCGTGGGGGTTCATGGGGGGCTGTTGTGGGTCGGGCGCGTCAAGCGCTGTGCTCAGGTAGCGTTCTTGGCGGCGACGAGCGCGTCGATCTTGGCGCACAGGTTCTGCATGACGAAATAGTCGTCGGTCGAAGCCTTGCCGTCGTTGACCTCTTGCGTCCACTTTTCCAACGGCACCTTGATGCCGAATTCCTTGTCGATGGCAAAGACGATGTCGAGGAAGTCGAGGCTGTCGATGCCGAGATCGTCGATGGTGTGGCTTTCGGGCGTGATCGTCTCGATGTCGATCTCGCTGGTGTCGGCGATGATCTTGGCGACTTTGTCGAACGTGGTGGACAAGGGCTTTTCCTTCGATTGCGGGCGGAATCTGTCCGCATGTGTTTGGCGCTGTCTAATCGGTTTTTCCGGGCAGGAAAAGGCCTGATACGCCCCGCGCAGATGGGCTGGCTGCCCAGCCAGAGCAAGATCAGATCGGAATCCAACCACGACTTCTCGTGGCAGTGGCATTTCGGCAACAGCTATCTCGCTCGACGTGAGGAGCGACGACCCCTCAGAACGTAACGCGGCCGAGTACCCGCAGGCCGTCGCCCTGCGGCTCGACGATCACGGCTTCGCCTTCACGCGGCGAGATGCCGGTCAATTCCTTGATGTTTTCGAGATGTGTGACCATGACCAGATTGTCGGATCCGGAATAGCCGCGGATTTCGGCTACGATCGCGGCGATCTGGGCGGCCTTCTCCTTTTCGTCGGTCTTCAGCAGGTCAAGCGGTGCGAACGGCTCCGGCTCGCTTTCGAAAGCGATGCGGGCGGTCTCGAGGCAGCGGCAATAGCGGCTGGACAGCACGCGCTCGACCGGTGCCGCGCGGGCGCCAAACAGCGCGCCGATCTTGCGCGCCTGTTGCTTGCCGCGCTCCGAGAGATTGACCTGGGTCGCGCATTTGCCGAGGTCGAAATTGGCTGCATCGGTGGTGCCTGTGACCATGGCATGGCGCAGCAGGACCACATGCCCGCCGTCGCGCAGCAGCGCCCAGCCGGCTTCCGTCGCATGGGCTGTGGCGGAAACGGCAAGCAACAGCAGCGCCAGCACAAATCGAAGCATCAGACATCCTTTTCGGGTGACCGGCAGGCAGGTCCCCGGTGACCGGCATATAGGGACGGCAAAGCCGGCTGAAAGACAAGCCGAGTGCAACCTGCGGCCGAAACGCCTATTTCTTCGCTATCTGCTTCTTCACCAGATCGATCTTGCGGTCGGTCAGCGGGATGGGGATTGTGTAGCCGGCTTCGGTAAAGCCCTGCTTGGCGTTCTCGAAGAATTCGATCGCCTTGTGGTATTCGGCATTGCCGCCGCCATAGCTGCCGCGGTTCCAGTGGACGTCGCCGAGATTGTTCTGCTCGAAGGCCCATTGCATCGGCTGGCCTTCGCGGGTGAAGACCTTGAGTGTCGCCTCGAAGGCGGCTTCGGCCTCATCCAGATATTTGCCGGTGCGTTCGAGATTGCCGAGATTGATCAGGCTCATGCCGATGCCGTTCTGCGCGTTCGCCCAGTCGACGGGCGAGGTCTCGAAGGTCAGTACCTCCAGCGCTGCCCGGCGCGCGGCGATCGAAGTGGCCAGTTTGCCGGGATCGGCCTCGCTCATGCTCAGCCATTGCAGCGCCGAGCCGAGGCCGGCCTGCGCCAGCGCCCATTGCCGCGGCGTCGTCTCGCGCTTGTATTCGCGCAGTGCATCGCGATAGGCCTCGATCGCCTCCTCATAGTGCACCGGCTTGTCGGTCACGCCGCCGAGCAGTTGCAGCGTGTTGCCGAGATTGTAGTGGGTCATCGCCCAGTCGAGCGGAAATTGCTTTTTGGTATAGACGCGCCGTGCCGCCCGATATGCGGCGGCCGATTGCTCAAGTTTGGCAGCGTCGCGCGTGCGCTGGCCGAGCGTTTGGTAGATCGAGCCGAGATTGTTCTCCGCTGAAGCCCAATCCGTCGGAAAACGCTGGCGTGTGAATATGGTCAGCGCGTCGCCATAGGCGGCAGCCGCCTCTTCGAGCAGGCCGGTGCCGAGGTCGAAACGGGCAGCACTGCTCAGCGCGTTACCGAGATTGAGACGGCTGCTTGCCCAGGAGAGCGGGAAGGTGTCGCGGGTGCGGATTTCGAGCGCGGCGCGGAAGGCGTCGGCTGCCTCGTCGATTTTCGCCTTGTCGTTGCGTTGCGTGCCGAGCGACACCAGTGTGTTGCCGAGATTGTTCTGGACCATCGCCCACTGAACGGGGGCCTTCTCGCGCGTGTATTCCTCAAGCGCCAGCCGGTAGGCGGCCTCGGCCTCGGTCAGGCGCTCGCCGCCCGGTTCGCGCTCCGAAAGCGCGTAAAGCGCAAGGCCAAGGTTGCTTTGCGAGGCGGCCCAGTCCAGCGGGACTTTGTCGCGCGGCCGCTTCTCCAGCGTGGCGCGCATCGCCACCACCGCCTCGTTCAGGCGTTTCGGGTCGCTCTCGCGTTCGCCGATCTTCAGCAGCACATTGGCCAGATTGTTCTGAGCCGCCGCCCAGTTGATGTCGTCCTTTTCGCGCTCGAACACGGCAAGCGAATCGCGAAAGATTTTCGCGGCCTCCTCGAGCCGGTCGGTTTCGCGCTCGCGCTCGCCGATCGTCTGCAGCACCACCGCCATGTTGTTGCGGGTGATCGCCCAATCGCGGTTCTGCTCGCCATTAGGGATGAAGTTCAGGATGACACGGTAGGCGTCGATGGCGCGCTGCAGCGCTTGCCTGTCGCCGGTGGCGTTGCCATGCGCGTTCAGCGCTTCCGCCTCCTGGTTCTTGTAGTTCCAGCGCAGCCTGTCGTCCCATTTCTCGACCAGCGAGAAGGCCTTGCCGTAATCGTTGGCGGCCGACAGATAGTCGAAGACCAGCGCCGAAGCGTCGGCGCGCCTGGCATAGATCGCCGCGTCGGCAAGACGCTTCTGCCTGACCAGATCCTCTGCCTGGTCGACCACGCCGCTGGCCTGCTCGACCCGGCCCACTGCCTGGTCGAGGAAGTTGCGCGCAGTGACGATAGCGCCCTGGCCGATCGCCTTGTCGGCCGAGGCGACAAGGCGGCTGATCTCGGGGTCGTCGGTGCGCATCGCGTTGCGCTCGGAGATCATCTTCTTCAGGCGCTCGGCCTGAGCATCGAGCAGCTTTTGCAGGTCGGTGGGGTCCTCCGGCATCTTTTCGGTGCCGAGCGCCTTCAACACGCCATAAAGCGCGTCGAGCGGCACGCCGTCCTGCAGCGAGGCCAGTTCGACCTGTGCCCGCTTGGGGTTCGGCAACTCGGCGATCGTCAGCAGCAATTGCCGCCGCTCGCCGGTGATCAGCCCGTCGTCGCCGGTCGGTTCCTGCGGTGCTACGCCGAAATAGAGCAGCCGGCGCAGGCTTTCATTGACCCATGGCCGCTGCTTTGCCTTGGTGTCGAGATAGACCTCCTCGGTCACCATGCGCATGACCGAGCCGAACTCTGTGCCCTTCATTGCCGCGAGGTGGCGCAGAAGTGCCGCTGCGTAGGGGCTGTTTTCGCCGACGATGCCGTCGAGTGCCGGCCGCCCTGGCTCGGCGGCAAAGCCGATCACCGTTCCCAGATTTTCCGTCGCGGTCGCGTCCGCCAGTGCCCTGGCGCCGCGCACCGGCTCCAGCCCGCCGGCGCCGATCGGCGAGGCCGAGGCCGTGGGCGCCCGGCGCAGCACCGCATCCGCGGGAAACGGGTTAGTGCGGCAGGCATCGAGCAGCATGATCGTTACCGGCACGGTCGTCTTCAGTTCGTCCATGACGGCGGAAATCGGCACCAGGGCCTGATCGGCGTCCTTCAATGAAGAAACGTCGGCGTCGACCGGCACCAGATAGTTTTCGCCGCCGGCCTCGATGCCGTGGCCGGAATAGTAGATCAAGGCGACGTCGGCGTCCTCGGCATCCTCGGCGAAACGTTCGAGGTCGCGCTTCAGTTTTGCCGCATCGCGGTCGGTGACGCTGCGCGCGTCGAAGCCGAGATCGGTCAGCATCTTGGCGATGTCGCGGGCGTCGTTGGCGGGGTTGGGAAGAGCCGCTATGTGCTGGTATCTCGACTGGCCGACGATCAGCGCCGCGCCCTTGAGGCTCGCCGGCTCCGAAGCATGAGCCGAGGCCACCACGAGGCAAAGCAGGGCGCCGACGAAGGCCGTCAGCCATCCCTGCTTGAAGAAATGCCGATTTCCGACAGCGCCCATTCGCCGCGTGTTCCCCCTACAGCCCTGTATAGCGCTGGCATCCAACCATGAGCAAATTCGGGCAAGATCCGAGCGGCCGGATTGTTGGCCGGTACATTCGTCAGGGAAGGGCGATTGCGCCGCGATCAGGGCTCGCCTATCACGGGAAAAATGTCTCCGCTTACCGAAACCGTCCTTTTCGTCTTCAGTCTCGTCGGGCTCGGCTATCTTGCCGGGTTCACCGGCTATCTGAAGCCGGCGAGCGGCGAGGGCGTATCCGAATTCGCCATCAACGTGGCAATGCCGCTGTTGCTGTTCCAGACCATGATAAAGGCTGATTTCCACGGCGTGGCGCCGTGGTCGCTATGGGGCGCCTATTTCGCGGCGGTCGCGCTCACCTGGGCCGCCGGCCATCTGGTCATTACGCGCGTCTTCGGGCGAGACGCCCGCGCCGGCGTCGTCGGCGGCGTGTCGTCGTCCTACTCCAACGTTGTCCTGCTCGGCGCGCCCTTCATCATCGGCGTGTTCGGGCCGGCCGGGTTCGAAGTGCTGTCACTGCTCGTTTCCATTCACCTGCCGGTGATGATGATGGCCTCGATCATCCTGTTCGAGATGTTCGGCCGCGGCGGCAGCGAGCCTGTGCATCCGCTCCGCGTCGTCAGGAGCTTTCTCAGGAGGGTATTCATCAACCCGCTGATCATCGGCATACTGGCCGGGCTGGCGTGGCGCTTCACCGGTGCGCCGCTGCCGGCGCTTGCGACGCGGCTGAGCGACGCGCTGGCCGGCACGGCCGCCCCGGTGGCGCTGTTCGCCATGGGGCTCAGCCTGCGCCGTTTCGGCATTTCCGGCAATGTAAAGCCGGCGCTGGCGCTGTCGGCGCTGAAACTGTTCCTGATGCCGGCGCTGGTTCTCGGCCTGGTCTGGCTGATCGGCCTGCCGCCATTGACGGCCAAGGTAGCGGTCATGGTTGCAGCGTTGCCGTCCGGCATCAATTCCTATCTCATCGCGGTGCAGTTCAACACCGGCCAGGCGCTGGCATCGAACCAGATGACCATCGCCACCGCCTGTGCGGTCGTGACCACTGCGTTTTGGCTGACCGTGGTCGTCCATGTTTTTGGGTAGGGCATGTTGATATTCAGGTGATGCCGGCCTGCGAACGGCGGTTTCCTGCGCTTCCGGTACTCACGGACCCAATGTCCGCTCCGTTCCGGTTCTCGGAACCCACCATTCTCGACTCGGCCTGACCTGAATCTCAACATACCCTGGAGCCTTGGCTGCATCGCTCTCGCTTTGGCTGGCCCAAACCCTATATGCCATCTTGTGATTGCTTGCGGGGCTTGCCCTGGGCTAAGAGCAGTGGCTCTAGCGATGCTATCGCGCACGTCCATTCACGAAATCAGCGACCGGCCCGCCAGGTGCCGAACGGAGGCGAGATCATGCTTCAGAAAACCAGCCATTTCATGCGGCAGGCCAATCTCATCAATGGCCAATGGGTGCAGGCCGATTCAGGCCAGACGGTCGACGTCAACAATCCTGCCACCGGCCTCAAGATCGGAACCGTGCCGAAATCGGGCAAGGCCGAGACCCGCCGCGCCATCGAAGCCGCCGACGCTGCCTTCAAGACATGGCGCAAGACCACCGCGCTCGAACGCTCGAAGCTGTTGCGCAAGCTGCACGACGCGATGATGGACAATCAGGACGTGCTGGCCGAACTGCTGACCATCGAGCAGGGCAAGTCGCTGTTCGAATCGAAGGGCGAGATCGGCTCGGCCGCGTCCTACATATTGTGGTTCGCCGAAGAGGGCCGCCGCACCTATGGCGACGTCGTCCCGTCACCCTGGGCGGACCGCCGCATCCTGGTGACCAAGGAGCCGGTCGGCGTCATCGCCGCCATCACGCCGTGGAATTTCCCATCCTCGATGCTGGCCCGCAAGCTCGGTCCGGCGCTTGCCGCCGGCTGTACCGCCGTGGTCAAGCCGGCGTCGCAGACACCTTATTCCGGCCTTGCCTGGGGCGCGCTTGCCGAGGAAGTCGGCTTCCCCAATGGCGTGATCAATATCCTGACCGGCGCCGCCGGTGAGATCGGCGACGAGATCTGTGCCAACCCGCTGGTCAAGAAGATCACCTTCACCGGCTCGACCGAGGTCGGCAAGATCCTGATCCAGAAGTCGTCGGTGACCGTCAAGAAAGTGTCGATGGAGCTCGGCGGCAATGCGCCGTTCATCGTCTTCGACGATGCCGACCTCGAGCGGGCTGTCGCTGGCGCCATCACCGCCAAGTACCGCAATTCCGGCCAGACCTGCGTCTGCACCAACCGCTTCCTGGTGCAGGCCGGCATCTATGACCAGTTCGTCGAAAAGCTGGCTGCTGCCAGCAACGGGCTGAAGGTCGGTTCCGGCCTCGAAGACGGCGTCCAGCAGGGACCGCTGATCGACGAGAAGGCGGTGGAGAAGGTCGAGGAGCTGATTGCCGACGCTACCGCCAAGGGCGGCAAGGTCGTCGCCGGCGGCAAGCGCCACGCGCTCGGCGGCTCGTTCTTCCAGCCGACGGTGATCGCCAATGCGACGCCGAAGATGCGCTTCATGAAGGAAGAAATCTTCGGCCCGGTGGCGCCGGTGTTCAAGTTCGAGACCGAGGAAGAGGCCGTGGCACTCGCCAACGATACCGAGTTCGGCCTGGCCTGCTATTTCTACACCGGCGATCTCGGCCGCGCCTTCCGGGTCATGGAAGGGTTGAAGTACGGAATGGTCGGCGTCAATGAAGGGCTCATCACCACGCCTGAGGCACCGTTCGGCGGCGTCAAGGAATCGGGCCTCGGCAAGGAAGGCGGACATCAGGGCATCGAGGATTATCTCGACACCAAATATGTCTGTATCGGCGGACTTGGTCTCTAGAAGCCTCATGCGGTAATGCCGAAAACGATCCTGGGCCGCTTCGGAAGGCCAGGCTGGCATCGAGCAACGAACTTGCGAGCATGGCAATGAAGGACGGCGAGGTTTTCGGCACGACGCAGGCGGGCGAGGAAGTCCGCCGCTTCACCATCCGTGGCGGCGGCCTCACCGCCAACATTATCGGCCTGGGCGCGATCATCCAGGATCTGCACCTGGCCGGGCACGAGGCGCCATTGGTGCTCGGCTATGACCGTTTCGAGCACTATGAGACGGATACCGCCTTCTTCGGCACTGTCGTCGGGCGCTATGCCAACCGTATCCGCGACGGTCGCTTCACGCTTGCCGGCAAACGCTACCAGACCGAGCGAAATTTCCTCGAAAAGCACACGCTGCATGGCGGTTCGCAAGGTTTTTCGCGCCGCGCCTGGGCGGTTTCGCTGCATGGCAGGGATTTTGTCACGCTGACCCTGCATGACCCGGACGGCACGATGGGCTTTCCCGGCGCGCTCGACGTGACCTGCACCTACCGGCTGAAGATCCCCGGCACGCTCAGCGTCGAACTGACCGCCACCTGCGAGGAGCCGACGCTCTGCAACCTCACCCAGCATTCCTATTTCAACCTGGATGACGGCGGCACCGGCGACATTCTCGACCACCGGCTGATGCTGAATGCCGGCGCCTATCTGCCGGTCGACGCGGATCTGATCCCGACAGGCACGGTCAAACCGGTCGACGGCACCCCCTTCGATTTTCGCCAGGCACGGCCGCTGCGCATGGAGACCGAAGGCGAGCAGCTCCCCTACGACCAGAACTTCTGCCTCGCCTCGACGCGCGGTCCGCTGAAGCAGGCGTCGTGGGCGCAAGGGGCGAATTCCGGCGTCGAGATGGAACTCTGGACCACCGAGCCGGGCGTCCAGCTCTATACCGGCCAGTATCTGGCGCCGTCCTCGCCTGGATTGGGCGGACGCCAGTACAAGGCGTTTTCAGGCTTCTGCCTGGAGCCGCAAATCTGGCCGGATGCGCCGAACCGGCCGTATTTCCCGCAAGCCACGCTATGGCCGGGCCAGATCTACCATCATGTGACGGAATACCGGTTCAGGCTGCCTTAGCGAACGACCGAATTCGAACTCTTGTCGGACCTTTTGATCTGGCGACGCAAGTTGACCCAGTGCGGACATTCACGAACCTGCACTCGACGGCTCAAGTGGGTCAAAAAGCGGTTTGAGAGGATTGCAACGCTGGGCGGCTCACACAAACACGATGGGGTTTTGTTCAAGCCGTGCCATGCTGATCAACGCCAGTAATTCATCGGCGAATTCCCTGACAACTGCTTCGGGGCTGGATTCGATAAGTCTCAGTTCTCCTTCAAGGTCGTCGAAGCTTGCACCCTTGATCACGTCCCCGGCATGGCTGCCGGAATAGAGAACAAGCCGCTCCAAAGCCGATCCCTTGCCGAGATATCCAAATATCGTCTCCCTTAGTACTCCAATATGAGAGATGTTCCCAAACCTTCGCTCGCAGGCAGTTACGGTATCCTGAGGAATTCGTGCACCGTCAGGATAAATAACCTCGCATTCTCCCGACGTCGGTTCACACCGAAAGTGATATCCGGGGAACTCTTTTTCCAAAGCCGAGGCGCTCTTGTAGACCACTGCTGAGAGACCCATCTCGATCCTCCGGGAAACCAGAAACCATCAAGGAGGAGGCAAGTCAATGTACGCCAAAGGGCCGGAAGCCGATGGCAACGGCGTGTCCGCTCCTGGTGCTCTGAATGGTTTCTGACGACAATTCAAACGACAGGTTTCGGCCATTTCGGCCATTGGCGGCAGGTGGCTAATTGAGTTTTGCCGTTAGGCGGCGGCGAGCGCCTCGAGCATGGCGGCCTGCGCTTCGGTTGCGCGGGCCTTGGCCACGGCTCTCGGGACGCCACTTCGTCATGAACCCGCCCGCATCAGCGCCTTTGCGGCATCTGCTCCCGCTGTAAGGACACGATCCGACAATTCCGTCCCTTCTAGGCGCGGGCCAGTTGAAGCGCGCCGATGAGCGTCGCGAACATGCCCAGCGCAGCGCCCTCGGGGTCCGTGGTCGGCGGCAGAGCTTCAGCTATCCGGCGCACCAGGGTTATCTCAGAACCGGCTGGAGCGTTCTTGCGGCTGAGGCGACTTCAAGCCGTGACAGGAGCATTCCGGGTCAGCGGGAAGTCGCGCGGCGGTCTCCAGGGCGACCCGCGAGGCTGTCATGGAGAGATTGGGCAGCACGTCCTCCTGCAGCAATTTCTGGCGATTGCGATCCATATAGTCGTTGAAGCCCGCCGTCACGAATGCGCAAGGCACGAAACACGCGCCGATCTCGCGCGACAGGGTCGCCTCAGGGGCGATGGAATGGTTGAGTACATCCGCCCCCATGCCCCGATACGCCAAGGCTTCGGCTGGCGTTGTCAGTCGGGGTCCATAACAATGGGCAGCCACCAACTGCTGTTCGATGCCATAAACGCGGCATTCGGCTGGCCAATGACGGCGGGCCGTTTCAACCAGAACCGCCGCACATCTTGGACACACGATTTGCTTGCCCGAACAGTCGAAGCTCTGGCGGTCTGGAAGCAGTGAAAACGGGGTCTGCGTCAGTTCGATGATGTCGGCGGCCACCACCATGTCGCCCGGCTGGATCGCCTTGTTGACGGCGCCTACAGTCGAGCAGGCGAGAACTTGCCGTACACCCGCCCGCATCAATACCCAGAACGCGCGGCGATGGCAGGAATGGTCGATACGGTCGCGGGGATTGCCGTGCGAATACATGCACAGCGCGCGCTTCGCTCTCCCTTCGGCGGTGATCGACGCATCGAACTCGAGCAGCTTCCAGTTGTCGGTGCGACCGAAAGGCGTTTCAAAACTCATGTCGCGCCGCAAGGTGCGCACACCATCGAATTCGACATCTTCCGGGAAGGCAAGCCCCCAGTTTGCCGACCCGGTGATGATGGCCAACCCTACCTGAGGGATGTCGGTCGAATGATCCGTCAGATCGTCGGCTGCGTGGTGATTGGTGGGCATGTTTCCAGTCTCGGTCAGGACTTTTGGCGAAGGGTCACAATCAGGACGACGGCCACGACGATGACGGTCCACAATGTCGATATCGCCGCAATGGTCGGATCGATCTGATCGCGCAGCGACAGGAACATAAGCTTCGGCATCGTGCTGTTGCGACCACTTGCGACGAAGATCGAAATCACAGACTCATCAAGCGAAGTCAGGAACGCCATCAATGTCGCCGACAGCAAGCTGATCCGAAGTTGCGGAACGATTATTCCGCCAATGGCTCTGGCCCAGTTTGCACCGAGGCTGCGCGCCGCCTGAACCTGGTTCCAGTCAAAGCGGGCGAGCGCGGGTAGCAACACAATGCAGGCGACCGGAACGGCCAGCACCACATGTCCGACCAGCACACCGAATAGCGTTCCGATCAGATGTTGTGCAGCCAACACAAAGAAGAGGCCGATCGCAAGCAGGATTCCTGGAGTGATCGAGGGGGTTAGCAGGACGCTCTGGATCGTCGCAGCGGTCTTTCCGCCCAGCCGATTCATCGAAATGCAGGCGAGCAGCGCAAATGGCACCGTGATCAACGCCGTCAACGTCCCAAGGATCAAACTCGTTCTGAGCGCAGCCATCCACGTTGCCGAGCCGAAGAAGTTCTCATACCAGCGCAACGAGTAGGCGTGCGGCGGAAACTCGAGGAGATTCGACGCCGAAAACGAAAGCGGCACCACCACGAGCGTCGGCAGCATCAGAAATGCCATGACAAGAGCGGCAAAGCTCCAGAGCAAAATGCGGGCGAGCCTGTTTTGCGGATAGGCTTCAAGCATGGGAGGCTTCCACCGTGTTCTGGGCCATCAGGCGGCGTGCCGCCAGCAACATCACACCGATCAGCGCCATAAGAACGAGGAGCAGAATGCCCAGGACGCTCGCCGACCCCCAGTCCTGAAAGGTCGATAGTGTACGCTCGATCCGGGTAGAGAGCGGATTTACCTTGCCGCCGCCAAGCACCGCCGGCGTGATGAAAAAACCTATGGCGTAGATGAGGACGATGATCGAACCCGAGAAGATGCCGCCCGCCGAAAGCGGCATAATGACTGTGCGGACGACCTGCCTGAGAGTGGCTCCCATGCTCGCTGCCGCGCGAATGAGATTTGGGTCGATATCGCGCATCGCAGCATAAACAGGCAGCAGAAAGAGCGGCAGCATGTAGTGAACCATGCCGATGAGCGTTCCCGTGAAGTTGTAGACCAGCGGCAATGGCTCCGCCGTCAGGCCTGAACCGGTCAAAGCCGCGTTGATCAGGCCATCGCGCCGCAAGAGCACCAGCCAACCATAGGTACGCACCAGAATGGAGGTCCACAGCGGCAGCATGACGAACGCCATGAGCACGTTGGCCAGCCTTGGTCTGACGCTGGCCAGAGCCAGCGCCAGAGGGGTGCCGAGAACAATGCAGGCCGCCAGCGTACCCAAGGACAGTTCGAGGGTCGTGACGAGCGCCGACCATGTCAGTCCGCTCGAAAGGACCTTCTGGTAATTGCCGACGGTGTACTCACCCCCGGTGGTCAGGAAGGATTGCCGGATGATCCAAAGGATGGGCAGTATCGCCGCCAGTCCAACGATGAACAGCGCCGGGAGCGAAAGTGAAAGAAAAAACCGCCGCTCGCGCCGCGCATCCGCCGCGAGCGCCGGATCCCGGACGACGGTCACGCCATCGCTCCCGGTATCGCGTGTACCTTCGCTGCTGGTGCATATGCAATCATCCGCTGACCGGCGGCAAGCTCGGCGCAGCCGCCGGCCAGCGCTGCCGGAATGCAGACAAGAACCTCTTGCCCGCCGTCAAGCGCCAGCGTCAAAAGCCAGTTCTCGCCGCGGAACGCTTTGGCGCGCAGTATTCCTTCGAGAGCCACTCCGTCTCCCCCGACGAGCTTCGCATCAAGATGGAAGCTTTCGGCGCGGATCATCAGAGTTTCGCGTGATGCTTCGGCGCCATCGATTCTGCGCGCTGAGCCCGGGGCCACAATGTTAGCCTCGCCCATGAACTCCGCGACGAAGCGGGTCGATGGACGATCATAAATCCGCTGCGGCGTATCTATCTGCTGGATGCGGCCAGAATTCATCACCGCAATCCGGTCAGACATAATCAGCGCTTCGCGCTGGTCGTGGGTCACATAGATTGTGGTGATCTTTAGATGATCATGCAGACGCCGGATCTCATACTGCATGGTCTCGCGCAGATTCTTGTCGAGCGCCGACAGCGGCTCGTCCATCAACATCACGCGCGGTTCGAAGACGATAGCCCGCGCCAATGCCACCCGTTGACGTTGGCCGCCGGATAGTGCGGCAACATTGCGCTCCGCCAGACCATCCAGCTTCACGCGGGCCAAGGTATCGAGCGCCCGCTGACGCGCCTCCGCTCTCGGTATCTTGCGCAGCACCAGCGGATACGCGACGTTCGCCAGGACGTTCATGTGCGGAAACAAGGCGTAATTCTGGAATACTATGCCGATGTCTCGTTTGTTGGGCGGCAGGCGGGTGATGTCTCGGTCGCCCAAGAAAAGTTTACCGGAATCCGGCCGGACAAAACCGGCCAGAGCCATGAGCAACGTGGTTTTGCCCGATCCCGATGGCCCTAGTAGCGTGAGGAATTCGCCAGCCTGAATGTCGAGCGAAACATCATCCAGTGCGACGTAGGACCCATAAGCCTTGTGCACGCTTTCGATGGTGATCGCGAGCGACTTCATCATATGCTCCAGCCTTGAAGCGCGTCGCGTTCGACCGGCCTCGCGCGATACGCTTTAGGTTCTTGTTTTCATGCATGTCGTTGTCGCGCGCTGCACATTTTTGCGCGACATGCATTAGAGCTGAGAGTCAGCGGGCCATCATTTCATCGAAGGCTCTTTGGGCAGCCTCGCCATTCTTGACCCACCATTCTGAATTGGAAAACACCGAAGTGCCAGCATTTTCAGGCGCGGTCGCAAGGGTCTTCAGACGGTCCTCGGGAATAAGGCCACCCTCATATGCCGCAGGATTGACTGGGCCGTAGGCAATGAAATCGGTCAGCTTGGCAACGCGCGCGGGCTGCGTCATCGCTGCGATGAGCTTCATCGCGGCTTCCTTGTTCGGCGCTCCCTTCGGCACCCCAAGACAGTCCGTGCCGATGACCGAACCCTTGAACGTGTAGTCAGCCGCGCCGCCATCTGCTTTCACGGTTTGGGCCCGTCCGTTCCAGGTAATGACCAAATCCGCCTCACCGTCTTTCAGCAACTGCGCGGATTGAGCTCCCGAGGTCCACCACACGGCGACATCTGGTTTGATCGCTTCAAGCCGCTTGATGGCGCGTTCTAGCCCTTCCGGCGTGCTGAGCACGGAATAGACGTCCGCCGGTGCCACGCCGTCGGAGAGAAGCGCGATCTCGATCGAGTCTTGCGCATTGGCGCGCAACGCGCGACGGCCAGAAAATTTGGCAACATCCCAGAATTCCGCCCACGTCTTCGGCGGGTTCTGGCCATAGGTCTTGGTGTTCCACGACATGACGGTGCCATAGGAGTCGAACGGATAGCAGTAGTCGGACTTTGCACCCTCCGGCACGGATTTCGGATCGATGATCTTGTAGTCGAGTGGCTCAAGCAGCGACTGTGCGGCAGCCTGCGCGCCTTCCGGCGAACCCAGGTGGACGATATCGGTCGTGACTGCACCCGAGGTAACCTGCATCTTCAGGGCGGCCAGGCCGTCGCTCTGCGTCTCCTCGCGGACATCATAGCCAAGCTCTTTTGCAGCGGGGCCCCACATGGCCTCCTTGATGGCGTTGCCATAGTCGCCGCCTGCGGTCGTGATGGTGACCGTTTGCGCATGTACGGGCAGGGCAGCCGAGATTGCGAATGCTGTTAAGGAAATGCGTAGCCAGGACATAGGTTCTCCTCCCCAACTTTTATGGAATATCGCTTGAAAGAGCCATTATTTTGTAATCGTAACGTTACGATTGCACCTGAATACGCTGGAGTCAAGCTGCTTCCTACGGGAGTTTGGATTGACCGGGATGTCGAATCCGGTAACGTTGGCGGTCAGCAAAATCAGCCGGCGCTTTCGCAAATGAAGTCGGGCGAACAATGGCCAATCTAAAGCAGATCGCCGCGGAACTTTCCCTCTCGGTGACCACGGTGTCCCGCGCTCTGAAGGATGGGCCGGAAGTGCAGCCCTCGACCATAGCCCGCGTCAAGGAGGCGGCTAAGCGGGTCGGCTATTTGCCAAATCATCATGGTCGCGCGCTCAAAACCGGTCGAACGCAGACGCTGACTGCCGTACTCCCGATGGAAACACGAGACCATCTGTCCGATCTGTTGAAGCTTCCTTTAATCGAAGGCATGACGCTGGCGGCGCGGCAAGCCGGTTATAGTCTGTCCATCTATTCCACCACTCCCGACGACGATCCCGTTGAGAGTGTGCAGCGGCAGCTTCAGGCGCGCAGCGCAGACGGCCTGATCATCACACGCCTGGTGTCGGCTGATCCGCGCGTCAAGCTGCTGCTGGATAAACGCATGCCATTCGTCGCGTTTGGAAGAACCGACCTGGATATCGCGTATCCCTATGTCGATGTCGACAATGAACAGATTGCCTACGAGGCGACCCGGCGGCTCATGAATAAGGGCTGTCGACGCATTGCGCTGCAACTTCTCGTTCCGGAGGACCAGGCGAGCGCCATGCGTCTTTCCGGTTATGGAAGGGCAATGGCCGAGGCCGGTATTCCGATCGACCCATCGCTGATCGGTCATGGCATGTTCACCATGGAATCGAGCGCAGGCTGGTTCGATCGCTTGCTGGCGTCGTCGGATCCGCCAACGGGCCTGGCGTGCGCCAACGAACTGGGCCTTCTGGGAGCGTTGCACGCTCTCGGCAAGCGGGGTCTTACACCAGGCCGCGACGTCCACATCGTCACCCGTGACAGCACGCGGCTGGCACGCTTCCTGCCGGCAAAGATCGGAGTTCATTCCGTGGATATGGCTGGTGTTGGACGCAAACTTATCGAAGTCCTGGAGAGCCGGATCATCAATCCGCTTGGGCCGGTGGAGACAGTCTTGGTGCAAGGCAGATTCGAGCCGGCCGAATAGTCCGGGCTGCCCTCAGGAGGCCACCTTGTCTTGAACCGGCCGGATCAGCGCTTTCGCGGCATCTGCTCCCGCCGCTAGGATGCGATCCGACAATTCCGTCCCTTCCACGGCGCGCGCGAGTTGAAGAGCGCCGATGAGCGTTGCAAACATGCCCAACGCAGCGCCCTCTGGATCATTGGTCCGCGGCAGAGCTTCGGCTATCTGGCGCACCAGGGATTGAATGCGCTCGGCGTAGAGGGCCCGCGTTTCAGGCGGCTGCCGCGCGATTTCCGGCAACAACGCGGCCGAAGCGCAGCCCTTTCCAGGATTGTCCCGGTGCTCGGCCGATAGATACGTCTCTATGGCCATTTCCGGGCCGCCGGCGGCCAATGCTTCCTGCACTTGATGCGACTGAGCGTCCAAGGCCGCCGCCACACTTTCACGGACGAGCTCCGCCTTGGACTGGAAGTGCGGATAGAAGGCGCCGTTCGTCAGCCCGGCGTCGCTCATGATGGTTGCCAGCCCGGACGCCGCGATGCCGTCAGATCGAAAACGTTCGGCGGCGACCTCCATGATCCGGCTGCGTGACGCGTCTTTTCGGCCCTTTTCGTAGCGCATGCTGCTATTCCTCTTTGCTATTGCATTATTAGCGTAATGTGATATTATGATCATAATTCAATTGATGGAAAAAATCTAGCCCTCATGATTTTGGAGCACGAAATGAAGATGAATTCGGGAAAGACCGCGCTCGTGACTGGAGCCTCCTCGGGCATTGGCCGAGCCAGCGCCGAGGCACTGGCGCGGGCAGGGTTTACGGTCTTCGGGACAAGCCGCAGGGCGACAAGCAACGGACCGACACAGGTATCCATGCTGACGTGCGACGTCACCAACGGGGACTCGGTCGGCGCCCTCGTCTCAACTGTGCTCGCGCAGACCGGCCGGATCGACCTCCTGGTCAACAATGCCGGTGTCGGCCTGCTAGGCGGCGCCGAGGAATCCTCGGTCGCACAGGTACAAGCCCTGTTCGACGTCAATCTGTTCGGCGTCATGCGGATGACCAATGCGGTGTTGCCGTCGATGCGGCGGCGCGGCGAAGGGCGCATCATCAATATCGGCTCCATTCTGGGACTGGTACCCGCGCCATACTCAGCTCATTACTCGGCGGTCAAGCACGCGCTCGAAGGCTATTCGGAATCGCTCGACCACGAGGTGCGCGCCTTCAACGTCCGCGTTTCCGTCATCGAGCCGGCATTCGTCCGCACCGTCTTCGACCAGAACGGCATCGAGCCGGATTCGCTGTTGAAGGAATACGATCGGGCTCGAGCCGGGCTCAAGGCGCTGCTGGGCGATGTGATGCCCAAAGCCGATCGGCCGGAAGTGGTGGCGGATGTGGTTGTCAAGGCAGCGACCGATGCCCGTCCGCGACGGCGCTATACCGCTGGCAAGGCAGCGCGCCAGGTCAGCCTGCTGCGCCGCTTTGCCCCCGCGGGGATTTTCGACAAGAGCCTGCGCAAGCAGTTCCGACTGCCGGTCTGAACAACAGCGAGCCAGAGGATTTCACGCACATGCGACTAGCAACCACAACACATTTGGTCAGGCCCTACGAGACGGAGGCGCCAAGCATGACACATACATCCAATCGGTCGCCGCGTTCACCGGCATTGTTCCAGGACGCGCCAACGCTCTCGATCGATGTCGGCGGCACAGCATTTGCTTACAGGGAACTCGGGCCCAGGGCGGGCGTGCCGGTGATCCTGCTCAACCATCTGGCTGCTCAGCTGGATAATTTTGATCCGCGCATCGTCGACGGCCTCGCTGCGACCCGGCGGGTGATTGCCTTCGACAATCGCGGCATCGGTGCTTCGGGGGGCAAGACTCCGTCGACCATTTCCGGCATGGCGCGGGATGCAATCGCCTTTATCCGGGCGCTGGGGTTCGAAGAAGTCGATCTCTTCGGCTTTTCGCTCGGCGGCTTCGTGGCGCAGGAAATAGTGCTGACGGAGCCTAAGCTCGTGCGCAAACTCATCCTGGCTGGAACGGGGCCGGCCGGTGGGCAAGGCATCGACAAGGTGACGCCGCTGACGATCGTGGACATGATCAAGGGCGCGCTGACTTTGCGGGATCCGAAATACTATCTCTTCTTCACAAGGACGCCGAATGGGCGCCGCGCCGCAAACGCGTTTCTGGGACGGCTGAAGGAGCGCCGGAATAACCGGGACAAGGCGGTATCGCTGAGCGCCTTCGGCGCGCAACTCAAGGCGATCAAGGCCTACGGACTGCTGGCGCCGCAAGACCTGAGCGCCATCCGCATTCCCACTTTGGTTGCGAATGGCGACCAGGACAGGATGGTGCCGAGCAGCAATACCTACGATCTCGCTAGGCGTATCCCGGGGGCGCATCTGGTTATCTATCCGGATGCCGGGCATGGCGGGGTATTTCAGAACTACGCCGATTTTGTCCCGAAAGCCCTGTCCTTCCTCGAGGCTGAGGCCTTGCCGCAGGGCGGCTATGCAGCTGAAAACGTTCGGCTTGTTTCGTCCGGAACAGCAACAGACATTCTTAGAAAGTAACTGCCATGAAGGCATTCGTTGTCGATAAGTATAATAAAAAGGGCACCCTGCGGCTGGCCGAAATGCCGGAGCCGGAGCTCCAGGACAGCGATGTTCTGGTCGAGGTCCATGCCGCAGGGGTGAACCTGCTCGATTCCAAGGTCAGAACCGGAGAATTTAAACTCATCCTGCCCTATCACCGGCCCTTCACCCTGGGCCACGACGTGGCCGGGAAGGTTGTTCGCGTGGGATCCAAGGTCGGCAAGTTCAAAGCCGGCGACGAGGTCTATGCGCGGCCGCGCGATGGCCGGATTGGGACATTCGCCGAATTCATTGCCGTCAATGAAGCCGACGTGGCGCTCAAGCCTGAGAATCTCAGCATGGAAGAGGCGGCCTCGATTCCCCTGGTCGGTCTCACCGCCTGGCAGACGCTTATCGACAGGGCAAACCTGAAGAAGGGACAGAAGGTGTTCATTCAGGCTGGTTCCGGCGGCGTCGGGATATTTGCTATTCAGTTGGCCAAGCACCTCGGCGCGACCGTTGCGACAACCGCCAGCGCGGCGAGTGCCGATCTGGTGAAAAGTCTCGGCGCCGATGTCGTCGTCGACTACAGGAAAGACGACTTCGAGAAAGTTCTGTCGGGCTACGATGTCGTCTTGAACAGCCAGGACGCCAAAACACTGGAAAAATCTCTGAGCGTGCTGAAACCGGGTGGGAAGCTCATCTCCATCTCGGGTCCGCCGGATCCCGAATTTGGCAGGGAAAAGGGACTGAATTTGATGCTGAGGCTGGTGCTGCGCCTACTCAGCCGCGGAATTCGGGCCAAAGCCAAGCGCCGTGGTGTGCAGTTTTCGTTCCTTTTCATGTGGGCGCAGGGCGATCAGCTGAGCAAAATCACCGCCCTCATCGAAGCCGGCGCGATCCGCCCGGTTTTGGATCGGGTCTTTCCATTCGAAGCGACCAATGACGCCCTGGCCTATGTCGAAACAGGACGCGCCAAGGGCAAGGTCGTCATCAAGGTCAGATAGCAGGCGCCTCGAACGCTGCCCTCAGCGTCTCGAACGGTGCCAGCGCGCCGCGCACCTGCACGACGGCGGCGGCGACGCGATGGGCGCGCAGCACGGCTTCTGCCGGGGCATGGCCGGCAAGGCGAGCGGCGAGATAGGCGCCGTTGAAGGAGTCGCCGGCGCCGGTGGTGTCGACCGGGTTGGCCACGTGTACCGCCGGCACCGATTGCAAGGTTCCGTTTTGCGCGATCAGCGCCGGTTCCTCGCCGTTCTTGACGACGACTTCGCCAACCAGTTTTCGCAGCCGTTCAGCTGTTTCCTGCGATGTCGTATCACCAAACAGCATCTGCTCATCGGGAAAGGTGGGTAGTGCGATGTCGGCGACGGCGAGCGCCTCGAGGATCGCGGCCTGCGCTTCCTCGCGCCGGCGCCACAGCCGCAGCCGGTAGTTGGGATCGAAGGCGATCAGCGAGCCGGCCGCGCGCGCCTTGGCCACGGCCGTCAGCAGCACCTCGCGTGCGTCGTCGTCGAGGATTGCCAAAGTGATTCCGGAAAAATAGACAAGCGCCTGGTTTTCAAGGCTTTTCTGCAAAGCGGCTGGGTCCGAAGCCAACTGCCTTGCGGCCGCATCGGCCCGCCAATAGGTGAAAGAACGTTCAGGGCCGGTCAGCGTGATCGCATAGAGGCCGGGGCGGGCGCCCGCTATCACCGGGCTGGCGCCGATGCCGATGCCGTTCTCGGCCAGGAACTTGATCTGGTCGCGTGAGAACGGGTCGTCGCCGAAGGCCGACACATAGGTCGCCGGCCGCTCGCCGCTCAAGGCATGCAGCGCCCACAAAGTGTTGAACGTGTCGCCGGCAAAGCCCATGCGCCAGTTCGGCCCGACCTGCCCCGAAAGCTCGAGCATGCACTCGCCGATCGAGGCGATGCCGTTTCCTGCCATGAAGTACTCCTCCATCCTGCAATTGCGGTGCTGTAGCTTTTTGCTGCCGGCAGCGCCATGCTTGGCGACGGCGGATTCTTGCACTGGGGGCAATTTCCCACAGGGGCGTGGGACGCGATCTGCCCAGCGAAACGTTATCCGCAGAACAGGAATAGGTTTGGCATCGTTATGGCGTTATCTTCTTGGAGGCCTCGGCTTGGCTACCTTGCTCGCCGGCGTGCTGGTCGTCGTCTATCTGACGGCGCCGCATGCGCCGCAACCAAGCTCGGACGTAGGCCGTTCCAAGACGGCAGCGAACAAGCTGTTCGTGGCGACTTTCGAGCCCGAGAAGGGCGTCATCCGGCAGGGCGAACTGGAATCCTGGCTGCTGACGCTGAGAACCGTCGAGGGTGCGCCGGTGGAAGGTGCTGCGATAACGATTTCCGGCGGCATGCCGCAGCACAAGCACGGTCTGCCGACCAGCCCGCAGGCGACCGATTACCTCGGCGAGGGGCGCTATCGCATCGACGGCGTGAAATTCACGATGAGCGGGTGGTGGCAATTGCATTTTGCCATTTCCGCTGCGGCCGGTTCGGACACTGTCGTCTTCAACGTGGTGCTGTGAGCCACTGATGGCCCGGTTTTCCAGTCTTCTCGCGTTGGTGGTGGTGGCCGTGCTTGCCGGCTGCGGCAGACCGGAGTTTTCCGATGCCGAAAAGCAGACCATCGCCTCGCTGGCCCTGTCCAAGCTGCCGCCGCTGAAGCCCGACACCACCAATCGCTTCGCCGATGTGCCGGCCGCAGCGGCACTGGGCTCGACGCTGTTCTTCGACACCGGGATGAGCGGCGACGACACGGTATCGTGCTCGACCTGCCACAAGATCGACCGCCAATTCCAGGACGACCTGCCGCAAGCTGTCGGCGTCGGCCGCACCAACCGTCGTACCATGCCGTTGGCCGGCGTCGCGCATGATCCCTGGTTCTTCTGGGACGGGCGGCGCGACAGCCTGTGGGCGCAAGCGCTGACACCGCTCGAAAATCCGCTGGAGCAGGCCGGCAACCGCGCCGCCTTCGCGCATTACATCAAGGCCCGCTTCGGCGAGCGCTACGAGCGCATCTTCGGGCCGCTGCCTGACCTTTCGAGCGTGCCGGCCAATGCCAGCCCGCTCGGCACCGATGCCGAGAAGGCGGCCTGGAACGCCATGCCCGCCAGCCAAGCCGAGGACGTCAACCGCGTCTTTGCCAATATCGGCAAGGCGATCGCCGCCTTCGAGCGCTCGATCGCGCCGCCGCAGACACGCTTCGACCGCTTTGCCATCGACCTGGCTGCGGGCGCCGAGCCGAAAGGCGACGCCGCCTTTTCGCCGGAGGAAATCCTCGGCCTGAAGCTGTTCATCGGCAAGGCCAATTGCGTGACCTGCCACAATGGCCCGCGTCTTACCGACGGCAGCTTCCACAACACCGGCGTGCCGCCGGTCGCGGGCCTGCCGCCGGATCGCGGCCGTGTCGACGCGGTGGCGCAGGTCGAGGCCGATCCGTTCAACTGCTTCGGTGCCTTTCGCGACGGCGATGCCAGCGCCTGCCGCGAACTGCGCTTCATGGTCAAGGCCGGGCCGGAACTCGTCCGTGCCTACAAGACCCCGTCGCTGCGCGGCGCGGCCACCCGTCCGCCCTACATGCATGCCGGGCAGTTTTCCTCGCTCGACGAAGTGGTGGCGCATTATTCCAAGGCGCCGGCAAGTGTCGAAGGCACATCCGAGATCCATCCGCTGCAGCTTTCGGATCGCGAACGCGCGGCGCTGGTGGCGTTTCTGAAGACGCTGGCGGAGTGAGGTTGGCGGGACAACAGCAGCGCTCTCCTACCGATCCTTCACCGTCTCCATCGCCACGAAGGTCGAGGTCTGGGCGACGTGCGGCAGGGCCGAGATGCGCTCGCCGAGCACGCGGCGGTAGGCGGCGATGTCGGTGGTGCGGACCTTCAGCAGATAGTCGAAGCTCGACGCCATCATGTGGCACTGCTCGATCTCCGGCACCGCCTGCACGGCGCGGTTGAAGGCGTCGAGCGCGGCCGAGCGGGTGTCGGACAGTTTCACCTGGACGAAGGCGACATGGCCTTCGCCCATGCGCTCACGGTCGATGATCGCCTGGTAGCCCCTGATGAAGCCGTCCTTCTCCAGCCGCTTGACTCGAGCCTGCACCGGCGTCTTCGACAGGCCGACTTTCGCCGCCAGATCCGACATGGAAAGCCGGCCATTGCTACCCAACGCCGACAGGATGTTCCTGTCGATCCGGTCCAATTGGTCTTCTGTCATTGGATTCCTGGTCGAATTGGAGGTGATCAGTCCTAATGATAGATCGATCGACCTGTGCTGTCGATTTCTTTGGACCGACTGGAATCCCTACTTATGTTAGCTTGCGCCATTCGGTCCGGTGACCGCCGGCCCGCTCCCTTATACAGGACCGCCATGCCAGCGCTCGACACCATCCGCCAGCAGATCCGTGCCAATTATTTGCCCGACGAAGACCAGGCGGTGAAGCGGCTGGCCGAGGCGGCCGGGCTGTCCGCGCAAGACCGCAAGGCGATTTCGGCCCGTGCCGCCGATCTGGTGCGCGCGGTGCGCGGCTCGTCCGATCCGCGGCTGATGGAGGTCTTCCTGTCAGCCTATGGTCTCTCGACCAAGGAGGGCGTGGCGCTGATGTGCCTGGCCGAGGCGCTGCTGCGCGTGCCCGACACCGAGACGATGGACGACCTCATCGCCGACAAGATTGCGCCGCACGACTGGTCGGCGCATTCGGGCGGCTCGAGCTCGATCTTCATCAATGCGTCGACCTGGGCGCTGATGCTGACCGGCCGCGTGCTCGACGAAGGCGAGGGCGGCATCGAAGGCACGCTGCGCGCCATGGTGCGCCGGCTGGGCGAGCCGGTCATCCGCAAGGCGGTGGCGGCGGCGATGCGCGAGATGGGCGAGCAATTCGTGCTCGGCCGCACCATTGCCGAAGCCGTCAGGCGCGGCCGGCCGATGACGCAGAAAGGCTATCTCTATTCCTTCGACATGCTGGGCGAGGCGGCCCGCACCGAGGCCGACGCGCTGCGCTACCTCAAGGCATATGCCGACGCCATCTCCTCGCTCGATGCCGGCGCCAACGGCCCCGACATCCGCCAGAATCACGGCATCTCGGTAAAACTGTCGGCGCTGCATCCGCGCTATGAAGTGACGCAGAAGGAAAAGATGCTGCCCGTCATGGCCGAGCGGCTATTGTCGCTGGCGCTGGCGGCGCGCCATTCGCGCATGGGCCTCAACATCGACGCCGAGGAAGCCGACCGCCTCGATTTGTCGCTCGACGTCATCGAGCGGGTGCTGGCCGAGCCGGAGCTTGCCGGCTGGAACGGTTTTGGCGTCGTCGTGCAGGCCTATGGCCCGCGCGCCGCCTTCGTTATCGACTGGCTCTACGAACTGGCGAGGAAATACGACCGCAGCATCATGGTGCGGCTGGTCAAGGGCGCCTATTGGGACACCGAAATCAAGCGGGCGCAGACGCTCGGGCTCGACGGCTATCCGGTCTTTACCCGCAAGGCCAACACCGACGTGTCCTACCTGGCCTGCGCGAAGAAGCTGTTGGCGATGACCGATCGCATCTATCCGCAATTCGCCACCCACAACGCCCACACCGTCGCCGCCATCCTGTCGATGACGACGGACCGCGATACATTCGAGTTCCAGCGGCTGCACGGCATGGGCGAAGCACTGCACGAGACGGTGCGCAAGGCCGAAGGCACGCGCTGCCGCATCTATGCGCCGGTCGGCGCGCATTCCGACCTGCTCGCCTATCTGGTCCGCCGGCTGCTGGAGAACGGCGCCAACTCCTCGTTTGTCCACCAGCTCACCGACGAGGAGGTCGAGCCCGAGGACATCGCCCGCGACCCGCTCGAAACGGTGGAGAAACAAGGCCCCGCCGCCAATCCGGCGATCGTGCCGCCGTCGGCGATCTTTGGCCCCGGCCGGCGCAATTCCAGGGGTTTCGACATCACCGACACGCTGACGCTGGCGGCGATCGACAAGGCCAGGGCCGAGTTCGCCGGGCCGGAGCGCTGGCACGCCAAGCCGGTCAGCCGCGCTGCCGGCTATGGCAAGCAGCGTCCGGTCGTCAATCCGGCAAAACCTTCGGAAGTGGTCGGCACGGTCAGCGAGGCCGGCGCCAAGCAGGTCGAGACCGCCGTGCGCATCGCCGTCGAGGCACAACCGGCATGGGCAAGACGCCCGGTCGCCGAGCGCGCCGCCATCCTCAACCGGGCGGCCGACCTCTATGAGGCGAACGCCGTCGAGTTCTTCGCGCTGGCCTCACGCGAGGCCGGTAAGTCATTGGCCGACGGCGTCGCCGAGGTGCGCGAGGCGGTCGATTTCCTGCGCTACTATGCGGCTGAGGCCGCCAATGCCGAGGCGGGCACCGAGGCGCGCGGCGCCATCGCCTGCATCTCGCCGTGGAATTTCCCGCTGGCCATCTTCACCGGGCAGATTGCGGCAGCACTCGTCACCGGCAATTCGGTGATCGCCAAACCGGCCGAGCAGACGCCGCTGATCGCCTTCCGCGCCGTCCAGCTGCTGCGCGAGGCCGGCGTGCCGGAAGACGTCATCCAGCTTCTGCCCGGCGACGGTCCCTCGGTCGGCGGCCCGCTGACCGCCGATCCGCGCATTGCCGGGGTCTGCTTCACCGGCTCGACCGAGGTCGCCAAGCTGATCGAAAAGCAGCTCGCCGACACCGCCGCGCCCGACGCCA
This sequence comes from Mesorhizobium sp. M0991, assembly GCF_040318915.1. Classification (NCBI taxonomy): domain Bacteria; kingdom Pseudomonadati; phylum Pseudomonadota; class Alphaproteobacteria; order Hyphomicrobiales; family Phyllobacteriaceae; genus Mesorhizobium; species Mesorhizobium sp. M0991. The sequence continues at coordinate 55,333 of NZ_JAMYNE010000015.1, read as the reverse complement.
TGCTGATCGCCGAGACCGGCGGCCTGAACGCCATGATCGTCGATTCCACTGCGCTGCCGGAACAGGCGGTGCGCGACATCCTCGCCTCCGCCTTCCAGAGTGCCGGCCAGCGCTGCTCGGCATTGCGCATGCTCTACGTGCAGAAGGACGTCGAGAAGAAGATGCTTGAGATGCTGAAAGGCGCGATGGAAGCGCTCAGCCTCGGCGACCCGTGGCGGATCTCGACCGATGTCGGCCCGGTCATCGACGACGAGGCGCAAGCGTCGATCCGCGACTATTGCACCAAAATGGGCCTGCAGGGCCGGCTGATTGCCAAGCTCGAAGCACCGAAGGACGGCCGCTTCGTTGCGCCGCACGTCTTTCGAGTCAAGGGCATCGAGGAGTTGGAGCGCGAGGTGTTCGGCCCGGTGCTGCACGTCGCCACCTTCGATGCCGACGAGATCGATGCGGTGATCGCCGCGATCAACCGCAAAGGCTATGGCCTGACCTTCGGCCTGCACACCCGCATCGAAGGCCGCGCCCAGCATTTCGTCGATGGCATCCATGCCGGCAACATCTATGTCAACCGCAACCAGATCGGCGCCGTCGTCGGCGCGCAGCCGTTCGGCGGCGAGGGGCTTTCCGGCACCGGGCCGAAGGCCGGCGGGCCACATTATCTCCGGCGCTTCCGCAAGGGGCCGGAGGCCGGCACCCATCTTGCCGAAGGCCGCAAGGTGACTGCGACCGAGCTCGCCGACAATCTGCCGGACCCGGCGTTTGGCGGCTGGTCGACGCGGCCGGATCGCGTCGCCATCCTGAGGAAACATCTGCGCGGCAAGGGCGCCGCGGCCATCGGCGCTGCAGCCGCCGTCGATTTCGGCCAGGTCGACCTGCCCGGGCCGACCGGTGAGGCAAACACGCTGTCGCTGTCGCCCCGCGGGCGCGTGCTCTGCCTCGGTCCCGACGCGGATACGCTGCTTGCCCAGGCGATCCAGGCGCTATCCGCCGGCAATGCGGTGCTCGCCGTCGCGCCCGGCGCGCCGGCAGCGCTGTCGGCGCTGACCGGCAAGGGCCTGCCGCTGGCGGCCATCGACGGTAGACCGGACCCGGTCGAAGCGCGCTCGCTGCGGGTCGATGTCGTGGCCTTTTCTGGCACGCCCGAGGCCGCGCGCATCGTGCGCAAGGTCATCGCCGAGCGCGCCGGCCCGATCGTGCCGCTGGTCAGCGAAGTCTATTATCCGGCCGCCTATGCGCACGAGCGCGCCGTGTGCGTCGACACCACGGCGGCGGGCGGCAATGCCAGCCTGCTGGCTGCGGCCTGAGGGTTTCGCTACGGCTCGCTCATCGCGGGCAGGGGCGGCGCCGACTTTGGTGCCCGCATGAGGACGATCGTTACCTAATACCGAGCGGCACTTCGAACTGCCAGGCCGAGCGACCGGCTCCGTCTGGAATAGGGGGAAACGGAGAAGCCCGGCGGACTGCGTCGAGTGCGGCCTTGTCCAGCGCGGCAACACCCGAACTGCCCGTCAGCCTGGCCGACCGGACGCTGCCGTTCGAGCCGACGGTAAAGGCAACGGTAGCCGTGCCAGTGGCGCGCGTGCGTGTCGAATTGAAGGCCCGCACCAGCTTTGACCGGATCTTGCCGGGATAGTTCGTGACGGCTGCATTGCCGACGCCTGATTTGCCGCCCCTGCTGGCGGTCAGGATCTTGCCGTCCTTCTTGCCGTCGGCCGTGCCGCGCGCGACATCCGTTTCGTCACGGCCGCCGGAGCCGGTCTTTCTCTTCTTGGAATCGGCTTTGGCAAGTGCCTTGGCCGCCTTCTTGCGCAGGGCCGGCTTTTCAGGCTCGTTTGGTTCGGCCTTCTTGGCCGGCTTGTTCTTTGCGGTTGCCTTCTTCGGCTGCTTGGGCTCCGGCCTGTTCGGCTTCGGTTCTTCCGCCGCGCCGACGGTCTCGGTCGTCTGAACTGTTTCGGCTGGCGTCGGATCGGCTGGTGCCGGTGCGCTTGTCTCGGCAGGCTCGGCCGTTTCGGTGGCGCTGACTGGCGGCGGCACGGCATTGTCGTCGGCAGGCACCAGCCTGTCGGTCGCAAGAATGTCGGGCGATGGGTCCTGGCGCGCCGGCTGCGCAGGTGCCGGCTCTGTGCGATCGGCAAGTGCAGTTTCTTTGGCGGCCTCGCTGACCGGCTCGACCACCTCGATGTCCGACGTCTTCGCCGCGTCAGTGACCGGCTGGAGTGTCTCCTCAGCCGCGGTCGCCTGCGCCTCGACCGTTTCGACGGGCTTGGCGTCGAGCATGGTCACCATCGTTACGTTGGCCACTTCCGGGTCGTCTCCGACATCGCCGGCCGCCTGCTGCGGCTCGGCGCCGAGCAGCATTTCGCCTTGCTGGTCGGCACCCTCGATCCTTGGCCGGTCGTCCGGCAGCGTGAGAAAGGCCAGCGCCACGGCTACGTGGAATGCGCAAGAGCAGGCGATCGCGACCGTCCAATTGCGGCGCCGCTGCTTCTGTCGTGCCTGCCGCAATGGCTCCACTGGTACCGCAGTCAAGTCGCCGTCGGCATCGGCGATGTAACTGTCTTCCGGCCTGTCGCGCGGCGAAACACGCGGCGCCCCGCGCGGGATGGCGAAATCCGGATCGTCCGGCTCCGGCGGCAGCAAACCGGCTAGCGGCCACGCCACGGTGTTTCGCGCGAATGCGGGTTCCAGTCCCAAATTCAGACCCCGAAGGCGATGCCGGTCCTGGTCTGCGTCTTCAGCCCGCGCATGCAGGCATTCGGCTCGGCGCCGGCGCATTCCGTGGCGCTGTTGATCAACACGCGGCTAACCTTGCCGCAATCGGTGCCGGCAAGGTCGAAACGCGTCACCTTGGTCTTGCCTGACGGCAGCTCCTTGAAATCGAGCACGGTCAGCCGATCGACGACACCGGCCTCGTTGAACAGCGCGATCTCGAATGCCGCCTTGGACAGACCGGCGCCGAGATTGTTGGTGACCACGAAGGTCAGGCGGCAGCCCTTGTCGGAAGGCTGCGCGCCGTTGAGCTCGAGGAGAAGCGCCGGCGCTTGCTGTTGTGTCCATGCCGGAGGCGCCGCAAGCGATATTGCCAGCACCGCGGCGAACAGACGAAGGGATGCCGTCATGCTTGTCATTGTCGTCAGCCTCCAAACCTCATCGTCGCCGCCAGCTTCAGGGTGACGCCGGGCTCGTAGACGACACTCGTGGTCGACGCGTTCAGCGGGTTGGCATATTTGACGTCGAACAGATTGTCGGCGCGGAAATCGACCTTGAAATTGTCGGACGCCTGATAGCTGGCGAAGGCATTGACCAGCGTATAGTCCTTGGCCACCGCGTTGCCCTGCGGCTTGCCGTTGTATTGCACCTCACCGCCGATGGTCAGCCTGTCCTCGAGGAAGCGAAAGCCGAGTTGCCCGGTGACCTGGGAGGAGGGGACGGTGACTAGGTCCGCCCGTTCGCCTTCATAGGAAATCGTGTGGCCATCGGTGAACGAGGCGGAAAGGCCGGCAAAGCCCCACGCTGCGTCGTAGACGCCCTCCATCTCGAAGCCGTGAATCTTGGCCTTGGCGAAATTCTGATACTGGAAACAGATCGGTATGCCCGGACCGAACGGGCAGCCGCTGGTAGGGTCGAACGCCGATAGAGTTACGCCTCGATGTAATCGTCGACATTGTTGTTGAAATAGGCCGCCTTCAGTCGCAGCGCGTCGTCGGCCTGGATGACGCCGTTGGTGCTGTAGTTGACGCCGAATTCCACGGTCTTGCCGGTTTCGGGCTTGAGATTGGGATTGGGGAGGAACGGGAAGCTGACGCCTGCCGGATGATTGCCGCTGATCAGCGTCTCCGACAGCGACGGAGAACGGTAGCCTTCCGCATAGGTGCCGTAGAATTGCAGCCCGGAAAGGCTGGCGGTTTCGAAGGGCGAAATGCCCACTGTGATGCGTGGCGACAGCCGGTTGCCAGAGGTTTCGCCGACATCGCTGTCGAGCTTGTAGCTATCGTAACGCAGCCCGGCGATGACCTCGAGCCAGTCCCAGGTGAGCTTGTCCTGAACGTAAGCGCCGGAGACGTTTCTATCGCCCGAGGGCGTGTAGAAACTGTCGCCGCCCGCCGTGCCGCCTGTCTCGACATCGTCGGCAACCCAGTCGCCGCCATAGGTCAGCTCATGCGCAATGCCGACGGTCTCGAATCTCGACGTGTTCCAAATGTCGATGCCGGAGGTGCCGATGTCGAACGTCGATTTCGAACCCGCCGGCAGAACCACAGGTAGGCCGGTGACCGGATCAAACCGGTTTTGCGCGACAAGGGTCGTCAGATCGAGCTTGGTCTTGTTGTAGGAGGCGTTGATGTGGAGATCGAGCCAGCTCTTGTCTTCGTCGGTGATGTTGTAGCGGGCCGTGAAGGTATTCGCCTTCAGGTCGGCGTCGTTCACCGGCGCGCTGCCGCTGGTCTCGGTCCATCCGTCGTTCGAGCCGATCCAACCGAGCTTCAGCTCGCTGTTTTCGCTGGGGCGGATGGTCGTCTTGAGCAGGCCGCTCAAGACATCGAAGCCAGTGCCCGCTACAGTGTCGCCGCCGCCATACTTGTAGTCGTCAAAGTCGCGGTAGACGATGTTGCCGAGCACGTCCCAATTCTCGTTTATCCGGTACGCGCCGGTGGCGCTGGTGCTCCAGCCTTCGCCGTTGGTTTCGTAGCGCCCGGTCGCGGATGCCGCCCAGGTCTCGTCCGGCTTGAGGAAATCCTGAGCATCCTTGGTGTCGAAAAAGACGACGCCGCCGATCGCCCCGGAGCCGTAGGTATTGGCGACCGGGCCGCGGATCACATCGATGGATTTGATCAGTTCGGGATCGATGTAGAAGGTCGATTGCGTACCGTGATCCGAGCGCTGAAAATTCTGACGGGCGCCGTCGACGATGACGGAGACGCGGCCGAAATCCTGCAGGCCGCGGATGTTGATGCTGGAACTGACACGCCTTGCGTCGGCCTGGACGGCGACACCCGGCACACCGAACAGCATCTCGTTGGGCGTCGTCGCCATGCGGCGCTCGAGCTGTTCCTCGTCGACATGACTGGCTGAAGCAAGCGACTCGATCGCCGTCTCGCCGGTACGGCTGAGGATCAGGATCTTGTCGAGCAGCGTGGTACCCGCCGGGGCCGGCTTTACCTTTTCGGGCTGTTGAGACGGGTCAGTCTGCTGCTGGTCGGCTGCCGGTTGGGCGGCCTGCTGGGCGCCGGCCGGTGTGGCGAGCAGCGGGATCGCCGCCGCGCCGGCCAGCAACGCGGCCATTTTGCTTGCCATAGACCCCATTTTGCTTGCCGTCGACCAGTGTGCCAGGCCGCTGCCCGCCAGCCGTCCCCAATTCGCCAACCCCATGCTGGAACTCCAAGAATCCATGTTCGATGCTGGCTGGCTTGGGGCTCGCTGGCATTTTTCATCGCGTCCGGCGTCTTAAATGTTGACTCATTTACTCCGGTATTGCACTGCTAGATAACATGACCATTCGAGTCAAGAATTGAATCGGCATTTCACGCAGGCGCCGAGCCAGATGCCCGGCACAAAACAGGGAGCGAACCCATGAACACGCACAATCCCAGCGACTTTCGCTATCGCGTCCGCCGTTCCGACGAAAATTCCGTCCGTTTCGACCGGGTCCAATCGGCCGTGAGAACGCTGTCCAGCAACACGCTGTTCCAGGGCGAGCACGAGATCGGCATCGAGCATCATGGTGCGCTGTACCGGCTGAAGATCACCCGGCAGGGCAAGCTCATCCTCAACAAGTAGGTGGTAGAAATGGACCAGCGCGTAAAACCCGCCCCGCACGAGATCCGGCGGGCACGGGCAGACAATCCGAAAATGCGCGAGCGCGACCTCGCCGCCCAGCTCGGTATTTCGGAGGCCGAACTGGTCGCCGCGCATTGCGGCGACGGCGTCGTGCGCGTCGAGCCGCGTGTCAACGACCTTTTGACTGGCCTCGAAGCTGTCGGTGAGGTGATGGCGCTGACCCGCAACGAAAGCGCGGTGCACGAGAAGATCGGCGTCTACGACAAGGTCGTCACCGGTAATCACAATGCCATGGTGCTCGGCGAAAACATCGACCTGCGTATTTTCCCGAAAGTCTGGGCGCACGGCTTTGCCGTGGAAAAGCGCGACGGCGCCGACATCCGACGCAGCCTGCAGTTCTTCGACACCGCAGGCGAGGCGGTACACAAGGTGCATCTCAGGCCAGCATCCAACCTCTACGCCTATCAGAGGCTGGTGGCCGGGCTGGAATCGCCGAACCAGGAACCGACGGTGGCGATTTCAGCGGGCGTGCCTGACGACGAGACCGAGACTGCGGACAATTCGGCGAGCGTCGACGATCTGCGCGACCGCTGGAGCCAGCTGACCGACGTGCATCAGTTCTTCGGCATGTTGAAGACACTGAAGCTCAGCCGCCGCCAGGCGGTGCGCTTGGTCGGCCAGGATTATGCCTGGCTGGTCGATAAGGATGCGGTGAGCGCCATGTTCAACCACGCCGCTGCTGGCGCCATGCCGATCATGTGCTTTGTCGGCAATCGCGGCTGCATCCAGATCCATTCCGGCCCCGTCGCCTCGATCAAGCCGATGGGACCATGGCTCAATGTGCTCGACGAGACCTTCCATCTGCACCTGCGGACCGATCACATCGATGAGGTCTGGGCCGTGCGCAAGCCGACCAAGGACGGCCATGTCACATCGCTCGAAGTCTATGGCGCCGACGGCAAGATGATCATCCAGTTCTTCGGTAAGCGGCATGAGGGCGAAAGCGAGCGCGAAGACTGGCGCTTTCTGGCCGAAAACCTGCCGCGTATCCCAAGCCCGACCGCAGCCTGAGGAAACGATGATGGTTCTATTCTCCAGGCTGGCATCGGTCTCCAGGTCGGCGCTTGGTCCTGCGGCCGCTGTTTTCCTGGCGTTCGCCGTGCTGATGCCGGCTCAGGCCGCCGAAGGCATCGCGACTTTCGCCGACCGCTCAAGGATCGTGGCCATCGGCGGCTCGATCACCGAGATCGTCTACGCGCTCGGCGAACAGGATCGCCTTGTCGCGCGCGATTCGACCAGCCGCTATCCGCAAGCGGCGGCGGAGCTGCCGGATGTCGGCTACATGCGCCAGCTGTCGCCGGAGGGTGTGCTGTCGGTCAATCCGTCGGGCATATTGGCACTGCACGGCAGCGGACCGAAAGAAGCCGTCGACGTCTTGAAGAAATCAAGCATCCCGTTCATCGAGGTGCCCGAGCGCTATGATAATCAAGGCATTCTGGAAAAGATCCACATCGTCGGCAAGGCGCTCGGCACCGAGGCCAAGGCCGATGCGCTGGCGGTCCAGATCGACGCCAGGCTGAAGGCAGCCGAAAAGCAGACCGCCTCGATCAAGGAGCGCAAGTGCATCCTGTTCGTGCTGTCGATGCAGGGCGGCAAGCTGCTTGCCGCCGGCAGCGACACCGCAGCCGACGGCATCATCAAGCTTGCGGGCGGCATCAACGCCATCGACGGCTTTGCCGGCTACAAGCAATTGTCGGACGAGGCAGTCATCACAGCCAGGCCCGACGCGATCCTGATGATGAACAATGCCGGGCCGGCAACCGCGGATGACGAATTGTTTTCGAACCCTGCCGTGGCTTCGACGCCGGCGGGTGCCGCCCGCAAGCTGATCCGCATGGACGGCGGCTATCTGCTCGGCTTCGGCCCGCGCACGGCCGACGCTATCCACGACCTCGCCGTCTCGCTCTATGGCGGCCAGGTCACGGATTGAGCGCGATGGCGGATCATTCGATCGCTGGTGCGGCGGGAATTATGGTGACGGCCGCCGAGGGTGACCGCTCGCGGCGCGCCCGCCTCGTCATCGTGCTGCTCTGCGTCGGGCTGGCTATCGCCGTGCTGTTGTCGCTGACCTCCGGCGCATCCGATGCCTCGGCCATCGGCGTCATGCACAACTGGCTGTTCGGCGCGTTGCCCGGCGACGCGGCGTTGAGCGCCCGCGACGGCCTGATCATCCATGACATCCGTCTGCCGCGCATCATTCTGGGCGTGCTGATCGGCGCATCGCTTGCCGTCTCCGGTGCCGTCATGCAGGGGCTGTTCCGCAATCCGCTGGCCGACCCCGGCCTGATCGGCGTTTCGGCGGGATCGAGCCTCGGTGCGGTCGCCGTCATCGTGCTTGGCTCGACCATGCTGGCGCCGCTGACTTCGGCGCTCGGCACGATGGCTCTGCCGCTGGCTGCGTTCTGCGGCGGGCTGGCGACGACATTGCTGCTCTATCAGGTCGCGACACGGCAGGGCCGGACCTCGGTCGCCACCATGCTGCTCGCCGGCATCGCGCTGGCGGCGCTTGCCATGGCGCTGACCGGCATCCTGATCTTCATGGCCGACGACCGGCAATTGCGCGACCTGACCTTCTGGCAGCTCGGTTCGCTGGGCGGCGCCACCTGGCAGAAGATCGGCTCGGTCGGACCGGTCATCGTGCTGGCGCTGGCGGCAATGCCGTTCCTGGCGCGCGGCCTCAACGCGCTGGCGCTCGGCGAGGCCACGGCCGGCCATCTCGGCATTCCGGTGCAGCGGCTGAAATACACCGCGATTGTCGGCGTCTCGGCGGCGGTCGGCGCGTCGGTCGCCGTCAGCGGCGGCATCGGCTTCGTCGGCATCGTGGTGCCGCATCTGCTGCGCCTGCTGATCGGCCCCGACAACCGTTACCTGCTGCCGGCATCGGCGCTGCTCGGCGCCGCGCTGCTGCTGTTGGCCGACGCCGTTGCCCGCACCATCGTTGCCCCGGCCGAATTGCCGATTGGCATCGTCACCGCGGTCGCCGGTGCCCCGTTCTTCCTGTGGATCCTGCTGCGCAAGCGCGGCGTCATCGACCTGTAAAAGGGGCTCTTATGATCGAAGCGCGCGATGTCTCGGTGGCGATCGGCGGCAAGCGCATTGTCGCCAATGTCGATTTCGCGGCGCGGCCGGGCGAAATCGCGGCCATCGTCGGCCCCAATGGTTCGAGCAAGACGACCTTCCTCAGAGCACTGTCCGGCGATCTTGCTTATTCGGGAGAGGTCACCGTCAACGGCCGCAATCTATCCGCGATGAAGCCGGTCGAGGCGGCGACGGTGCGCGCGGTGCTGCCGCAGGCGGCGACGCTGTCGTTTCCATTCACGGTGCGCGAGATCGTCAGGCTCGGCCTGGTCGGCGGGCGCTCCGGTGTGCTGCCCGGCGAGGACCAGCGCCTGCCCGAACGCGCGCTGGCGCGCGTCGACCTCGACGGTTTCGCCGGCCGCTTCTACCAGGAGCTGTCCGGCGGCGAGCAGCAGCGCGTGCAGCTTGCCCGCGTGCTGTGCCAGGTGTGGGCGCCGGTGCTCGACGGCAAGCCGCGCTATTTGTTCCTCGACGAGCCGGTGTCCAGCCTCGACATCAAACACCAGCTGATCATCATGGACATCGCGCGTGATTTCGCCAGATGCGGCGGCGGCGTGGTCGCCATCCTGCACGACCTCAATTTGACGGCGATGTATGCCGACCGGATTTTCGTCATGCATCGCGGCAAGCTCGCGGCTACAGGTTCGCCGCAACAGGTGCTCAGCGACGAGCTGATCGAAAAGGTCTTCGATTGCCGGCTGAAGGTCGGCGTGTTGCCGGCCGCAAACATGCCATTCGTATTGCCGCAATCGGCAGCTTAGGCAATCAGAGAAATCAGGCGGCCGGCGCCCTTTGCACCAGCATGTCGATGCCGAGCAGGTGTCGCACATTCGGGCGCGCCGCCACCAGATCGGCGATCGTGTAGCGCGACAGCACGGCGAAGAAGGCGTTGAGCGCTTCGCGCAATGCCGAATTCAAGGCGCAGCTGTCAATCAGCGGGCATTCGGCGGCGTCGTTCTCGAAGCACTCGGCCATGGCAAAGCTTTCCTCCGTCACCCGCACGACATCGAACAGGCTGATTGATTCGGCCGCGCGGCCGAGCCTGACGCCGCCATTCCTGCCGCGCACCGTTTCGATCAGGCCGTTTTCGACCAGCGGCTGCAGGATCTTGAACAGGAAAAGTTCCGAGACCGAATAGGCGGCGGCGATCTCGGGGATGCGGCTCAACCGCTCGGTGTTGGCGGCGCAATACATCAGAATGCGCATGGCGTAGTTGGTCTGACGGGTAAGCCGCATTGTGTCCTCACATAACAGTGGTTGGCGTCAATATGGCCTATAGTTTGGAACAATTCCAGACTGGCGCTGCATAATAGATGAATTCCGGCGTCAAGTTTGCGTGCACGATTGCGCGCACCGGAACCAGCGGCGCGCTTTCTGGGGCAGGCGACACTAGATAAGTTCGCATACACGATCAGGAGCGGCCCATCATGTCACGACCAGCCCCGGCATTTGCATCCGTCGCGTCCGTCCGGTTCGACGCCGATGCCGACGCCAAGCTTTCGGCGCTCAGGCGCACCAAGTTCGTCGCCGCCGCAGCACTTGCGTTTTGCGTGCTGGTCTTTGCGGTGGCGAAATCGCTCGAGAGCCGGCATGCGTGGTTGGGCTTCGTCGCCGCTTTCGCCGAGGCGGCGACGATCGGCGGGCTGGCGGACTGGTATGCGGTGGTGGCGCTGTTTCGGCGGCCGCTTGGCCTGCCGATCCCGCATACGGCCATCATTCCGGAAAACCAGAATCGCATCGCCGACAATCTCGGCCGCTTCATCGAGGTGAATTTCCTGGCGCCGGAACCGGTGCGCGAAAAGCTCGCCGAGGTCGACTTTTCCGCGCTGGTCGCGGACTGGTTGGCCGACCCGAACCGCGCCGCCGACCTGTCGCGCTTCGTCGGCCGGCTGGTGCCGCAGACGCTGGCGGCGGTCGAGCAATCCGGACTGCGCGGCTTCTTCACCAGCCGTATGCTGGAGCAGATCGAGAAGGTGCCGCTGGCGCCGCTCGCCGCCGAGCTGCTGTCGGCGCTGACCGACGACCGTCGCCACCAGAAACTGTTCGACGAGTTCACCAAGGTGGTCGGCCGCTTCTTGAGCGACGAGCAGGCGCTGGCGACGATGCGCGAGAAGATCCGCGAGGAACTGCCGTCGCTGTTCAACCTGTTTCGCGCCGACGCCTATCTGTTGAAGAAGATCGTTGCATCGGCCGGCTCGCTGCTCGATGAAGTGCGCGCCGATCCGCACCATCCGATGCGAGCCGAATTCGACCTTTTCGTCGGGACCTTCGTCGAGCGGTTGAGGACATCCAAACAATATGCCAGGCGCGCCGAAAAGCTGAAGCGCGATTTCCTTGCCCGGCCAGAACTCAGCTCGCTGGCCGGCGATATGTGGGACAGCCTGCGGCTGTTCATCGAACAGGACGCCAAGGCGCCGAATTCGATGATCCGCGACCATCTCGCCACCATGTTCGTCGAGGTCGGCCGCCATCTTGCCGACGACGCGCAGATCAGGGCCGACATGAACCAGGGGTTCATCGTGGCGCTTGCATCCTTCGTCGAAAGCCAGAAGAGCGGCGTGTCCAAATTCATCGCCGACCAGGTCAAGCGCTGGGACCTCGCGCAACTGACAAGGCTGATCGAAATGAACATCGGCAAGGACCTGCAATATATTCGCTTCAACGGCATGATCATCGGTGGCCTTGCCGGGCTCGTGCTCTACACCGCCGAACGGCTGTTTCTCGTCGGCTGACTCGTCCGAATGGACCGCTGAGCTTTGCTGCACTATCTTCCGTGCAGTGGTGGCGTTCACGGCAACAGGGGGAGAGAACCAGCATGGCAAAACGACCGGAGTCCGAGTCCTTCATCGACATGTTCAGCAAGTTCGGCCGCGACCTGAAGCTGCCGAATGTCGACGTCGAGGCGATCCTCGCTCACAACCGCAAAAACTTAGAAGCGCTGGAGAAGTCGGCCCGGGCGAGTGCCGCCGGAGCGTCGGCGCTGTTGTCCAGGCAACGCGAGATGCTGCAGGACACGCTGCGCGAAATCACCGACATGGCACAAAACTACAGGGCGCCCGGCAATCCCCAGGAAATGATGGAGAAGCAGGCGGCGTTCGCCAGGAGATCCTTCGAGACCGCGCTGAAGAATGCCGGCGAGATGGCCGAACTGGCGAGGGCGTCCGGCACCGAATCGATCGAAATCCTGCGCAGCCGCATCAAGGAGGCGATGGAGGAGATCCGCGCCGGCCACAACAAGAAGTAAGCTGTTCCCCGGCAGCACACTTGCCGGCGGCAAAGACCGGCGGCTCGGCCGAAGATTATGCGCTGGAATCGCATTGGCGAATTGACAGGGGCGGCCCGTCGTGGTCCGGAACAGGCAAGCGATCGGGAAAGCAGGAATGACGCAGATACGGCCGAGGACGCCGCCGACCTTCGAGCAACTCAGGGCGATGGCCGGGCAGGAGTTGGGCGTCTCGGACTGGACAGTGGTCGATCAGCACCGCATCGACCAGTTTGCCGAATGCACTGGCGATCATCAATGGATCCACGTCGATCCGGAGCGGGCGAAGCGGCAAAGCCCGTTCCGCACCACCATCGCGCATGGCTATCTGACCCTGTCGATCATCGGCGCGCTGGCGCTCGAGATGGGCATCGTACCCGAAAACACGCAGGCCGCCTTCAATTACGGTTTCGACAAAGTGCGTTTCGTGGCGCCGGTCAGGGTCGGCTCGCGGATCAGGCTGCGCACCACGCTCTTGTCGATGGAAGACAAAGGTCCGGGGCAATATCTGATGAAGGCTGCCAATACGGTCGAGATCGAAGGCGAGCAGAGGCCGGCGCTGACCGCCGAGACGCTCGTCATGCTTTATGCGCGCCGCAAGCGGGCCGGCACCTGAGAGTTCAGCCTCAGTTTTGCGGCAGCGCAATCAACGCGACATCGCGTCTTCAAGCGCCCTGAAAATCCGGTCGCCTCCCGATTGCGCGACGTTGAAGCGCATGTAACGGCTGGCCGACCGGGACAGGCTGAACGCATTGCCCGGCGCAAGCACGACATTGGCCGACAGAGCGTGGCGGGCGACATCTGCGGCATCTATCCCCTCCGGCAGCCTGCACCATAAAAACATGCCGGCCGGCTGATCTATCCATGGCATGATGCCGATCGCCCTGAGGCGGGTGCTGCTTTCTTCCATGGCGCGCGAGAGCCGCGCGCGCAGCAGATCGACGTGCTTGCGATAGAGACCGTCCTTCAGCAGCGCCAGTACCAGTTCGGATGCAAGCCGACCGCTGCCAAACGACGTGGCGATCTTGAGATCGGTCAATCCTTCCATCCAGTCGCGAGGAGCGGCGATGAAGCCGCAGCGCACCGATGCCGACAGCGTCTTGGAAAAGCTTCCGACGTGGATGACCCGGCTGAGCCCGTCGAAGGCCGCCAGCCGGGGCGCGGGCGTGTGTTCGAAATCGGCGAAGATATCGTCCTCGATGATTGTCAGCCCCGACTGGTCGGCGAGCTTCAGCACCCGATGAGCAACGACCGGCGACAATATCGCGCCTGTCGGATTGTGGAGCGCCGAATTGGTAATGTAGAGGCGCGGCCGATGCTCGTTCAGTGCCTGCGCGAACAGCTCGATGTCCGGACCCGAGCGCGTGTAGGGGACGCTGATCACCTTGGCCCGATGGGCGCGCAACAGGGCATGGAAGTTGAAATAGCAGGGATCGTCGACCAACACAGTGTCACCCGGTTCGAGCAGGAACCGGCACAGCAGGTCGATCGCCTGGGTGCCCGACTCCGTCAGCATGATCTGGTCCGGAGAGGCTTCGATGCCGTGCTCGGCCATGCGCCGCGCCAGCAGATGGCGCAGCGCCGGCAACCCGAGCGGCGTGCCGTAGTCGGTCAGCGCGGCATCGTCGGCGCGGGCCATCGTCCGCAGCGCGCGGCGCAATCCGGCCTCGGGCATCCATGACGCCGGCAACCAGCCGCAACCCGGTTTCAGGACGCCGTCGCCGGCTTCCAGCGATTGGCGCGAGACCCACAGCGGGTCGACAGCACGGTCAAGCCTGGGGCCGATCTCGGCCAGCGACAGCGGAGCCAACTGTCCGGCGGCATAGAAACCCGAGCCTGGCCGCGAGCGGATCATGCCTTCCGCCGCTAGACGCTCATAGGCTTCGACCACGGTGGACTTGGAAACCTGCATGGCCTTGGCGAAAGCCCGGATCGAAGGCAGCCGCATTCCCGGTGTCAGGCTGCGCGCGGCGATCCTGTGCCTGATCGTCGCCATGACGCTTTCGACAAGCGTCCGGCTGCCCTCATCTGTTGTCGTCTGCTCATCCATCCGTACTGCTCAGCCTACCATGACGGTTTTGTCAAACTGTACCTCATTGTCTCTGGCGGAGCCATACGCCCGGCCCGATAGAGGGCGAAAACGAGCGGAGCATCAATGGACAAGGCGGCAAGTGGCTGGGCGGCGAGTGGCTGGGTCAACGGGTTCATAGGCGTGCTGATCTTCAGCGGTTCGCTTCCGGCGACGCGCGTGGCGGTGATGGATTTCGATCCGGTGTTCGTAACGGTCGCCCGTGCGGCGTCGGCGGGCATCCTCGGCCTGGCGCTGCTGCTTCTCTTTCGCCAGAAGCGCCCGGAGCGGCGAGATCTGCTCCCGCTGGCGATCGTGGCGCTTGGCGTCGTGGTCGGCTTTCCCCTGCTGACGGCGCTGGCGCTCAAGCACATCAATTCGGCTCACTCGATCATTTTCGTCGGCCTGTTGCCGTTGGCGACCGCGATCTTCGGCGTGGTTCGAGGCGGTGATTGCCCGAAGCCGGCGTTCTGGCTGTTCTCGTGCCTCGGCAGCGTCCTTGTCGCCGGTTTTGCAGTCACCCAAGGCCTGTCGGTCTCGCCGCTCGGCGACATCTTAATGCTGGCCGCCATCATCGTGTGCGGATTGGGCTATGCGGAAGGAGCGGCGCTGTCGCGCAAGCTCGGCGGTTGGCAGGTGATCTCGTGGGCGCTGGTGCTGTCGCTGCCCGTCATGCTGGCGCTGACGTTCATCACCATGCCGCCGTCGCTCGAAAGTGCCGGCAGGGGCGCCTGGATTGGCCTGGCCTATGTCTCGCTGTTCAGCATGCTGATCGGTTTCGTGTTCTGGTATCGCGGCCTGGCGCAAGGCGGCATCGCTGCGGTCGGGCAGTTGCAACTGCTGCAGCCTTTCTTCGGCCTTGGGCTGGCGGCAGCGCTGCTGCATGAGCAGTTCAGTCCCGCCATGATCTCCGTCACCGCCGCCGTCGTGCTTTGCGTCGTCGGTGCCAAGAGATATGCGAGATAGGTGCGCCAGCATACTCTTGAACTCGATACCATCGCGTCCAATTGATACCAAGAGCTGCCGACCTGGCGAAACGACGCCTCTGAGGCGCCGAATCGGCCAGCGTGACGCAAGAAGCGAGGTGGCCTGCATCGGCGTGGAGGAAAGGTACAATTTTGGTGCCTGGGGTCCAGAAGATAGCCTTGTCCTCCGGTGGTGAGGTGGCCGTCCGGACGGCTGGTGACGCTTCCAAGCCCGCGCTCGTGCTGCTGCACGGCTTTCCCAGCTCCTCGCGGACGTTTCGCGACGTGATTGCCCCGCTTTCCGGCAGCGTCTATGTCGTGGCGCCTGACCTGCCGGGCTTCGGCGCGTCCGATCTGCCGCCCGAGCGATCGTTCGACATGCTGGCCCGCGCGATTGACGAGCTGCTCTCGCGTCTCAACGTTGGCCGCAGGTTTCTCTATTTGCATGATTTCGGAGCCCCGGTAGCGCTTCATCTCGCCATGCGCGCGCCGGAACTCGTCGAAGGCCTCGTTATCCAGAATGCCAATGCCCACCGCTCCGGCTTTGGTCCGCAATGGGCAGACACATTGGACTTCTGGGCTGCGCCGAATGCTGCGAACCAGCAGGCCGCCACCGCCCATCTGACCCTCGAGGGAGCCCGCGACCAGTACGTCGCCGGCCTGCCAGCCGAGATCGCGGCGCAGATCGATCCAGGTAATTGGATTGAAGACTGGCGGGTCATGTGTCTGCCGGGACGACTTGATCTGCAGAAGGCGCTCATTGCCGACTACGGCCGATATGTCGACCGGTTCGGGGAAGTGGCTGATTATCTGGCGAAGCATCAGCCCCGAGCGATGCTTTTTTGGGGTCGCCACGATGCCTTCTTCGACGTTGCAGAGGTTCAGTCCTGGCTTATGGATCTTCCCCGGATGGAGGCTCACGTCTTCGACGCAGGCCATTTCCTTCTGGAGACGCATGCGCTCAGGGCTGCTGAACTGATGCTGGAGTTTGTCGCTGGCGGCTCAGCTAAGCGTGCTGGCCGCGGCGATCAGAAATAATCGCAAGGATCAGCGCCGCCACGACCAGGGCCGTCGCGACCTGGAAGGTGACCTGCATGCCGCGTGCGGCTGCCGCAGATGCCAATATCTGCTGACCGGTGCCTTCGCTTCCGCCAGCCGATGCGAAGGCAAACACCGCGCCCATCACCGACGCACCGGTGATCAGGCCGAGATTGCGCGACAGATTGAGCAGGCCGGAGACGACGCCGCGCTGGTCGGATGCCACATCGGTCATCACGGCTGAATTGTTGGAGGTCTGAAACAGGCTGTAGCCGGTACAGACGATGATGATTGGTACGACATAGCCGGCAATACCGAATTCCGCCCGCGACAGAGCAAAGGTACCAATAGCGAGATCGAACAGGCCGACGATCATCATCCGGTGCGCCCCGAAACGATCGACCAGGCGTCCGGCCGGCAGTGCCGCCAATGCGGTAACCAGAGGGCCGGTCGACAGGACCAGCCCGACCATGGCTGCGTTCAACCCAAGTGCGCGCGACAGATAGAATGGCGCGACCACCAGCGTCGCCATCATCACGGTGGCGACGATCAGGTTCATGGCAAGGCTTGCGTTCAAGGCGTGATCGCGGAATCTGGCAGGTTGAATCAAGGGGTTCTCGGCCCTTGTCTGCGCAATGACGAACAGCAGGCCAGCCACGGCGGCGGCAATCAGCAAGCCGACATTGAGAAAACCAAAACTGCCGCGCCCAAGGGTCATGGCGAGCGCATAGGCGGCCAACGTCAGAGCGAGCAAAGCCGTGCCGATCCCGTCGAAACCGCGCCGATCCGGTTCCGCTGTCTTTCTTCCGGCCGGCAGGACGCGCCAGGCGAGCGCGAAGGCCAGCGCTCCCAACGGCAGATTGATGAGGAAGATCGCGCGCCAGCCGAGGCCGGCGATCAGCAGTCCGCCAAGCGAGGGGCCAAGCGTGGTGCCGATCGCCGACATGGCGCCGAGCAGGCCCATGGCGCTGCCGGTTTTTTCCCGGGGAACCGTGTCGGCGATAAAGGCCAGCGTCAGAGCCATCATAACGGCCGCGCCGAGCCCCTGTGCCGCCCTTGCGGCGATCAGCAGCCAGAGCGTCGGCGCGAGCCCGCAAAGCACCGATGCGAAGGTGAACAGGGCAATGCCGCCGAGCAACAGCGGTCGGCGGCCGAATATATCGGCGAGCCGCCCGGCGCTGACGATCAAGGTGGTGATGGCGAGCAGATAAGCCAGGACAACCCATTGCACGAGCTGGAACGATGCGCCGAACGCCTGCATCAGCGATGGCAGCCCGACGCTGGCGATGCTGGTGGCGAGCGACGACAGCAGCGTTGAAAGCGACAGACTTGCCAATGCCCATCGGGCCGAGCGGGCGCTCACCGGGGCAACTTCGTTCCAAGTCTTTTCAGCGATCGATGCCAAGGTGAACTCCTTTGCCGACAGCCCCAGGATCGGAGCTGCCGCAAGCTATTCCCCGGCTTGATGTGGCGGAAGACGCAGCACTTGCATTTTATTCGTGCATTGAACGCCACGTCACGATTGAACTGTGCTACGGTCCCTCCATGTCGTCGCCCGATCTCAATCTGCTTGTCGCCCTCGATGTGCTGCTGACCGAGGGCAGTGTGGCGCGCGCGGCCGGGCGGCTACGCCTCAGTCCCTCGGCGATGAGCCGGACGTTGGCGCGGTTGCGCCAGGCGACAGGCGACCCATTGCTGGTTCGGGCCGGCCGTGGCCTGGTTGCGACGCCGCGCGCACTGGAATTGCAGCAACAGGTAGGCCGCGTCGTTCAGGATGCGGAAGCTCTCCTGAGCCCGGCCAGGCTCCTCGACCTCTCTGCTCTCGACAAAGTCTTCACGCTGCGCGCCAACGAAAGTTTCGTCGAGGAGTTCGCGCCGCGTCTTGTCGCCCGCATCGAAGCGGACGCGCCCGGCGTGCGGCTGCGTTTTGCGCCGAAATCCGACAAGAACGACATGGCGCTGCGCGACGCTGGGATTGATCTTGAAATCGGGGTTGCCGGTGAAACGAGCCCTGAAATGCGCATTCAGGCGCTGTTTCGCGACCGCTTCATCGGTGCGGTGCGAACGGGACATAGACTGAGCGAGGGCCTTGTGACGCCGGAACGCTATGCCGCCGGTCGCCACATCAGCGTTTCGCGGCGTGGCCGCGAAAAGGGCCCGATCGACGAGGCATTGAAGCCGCTGGGCCTCGAGCGGACGATTGCGTGCATGGTTTCCAGCTTCTCGGCCACGCTCGCCATGGCGCGCGCCTCCGATCTGATCGCCAGCGTCCCCGAGCGGCACACGCTGGGCGCGCGCGCATGCATGTACAGCTTCCCGTTGCCGGTCGATGTTGCCGAGGTCACCATCTCAATGCTCTGGCATCCGCGGCTCGATGCCGATCCGGCGCAGCGCTGGCTGCGAGCCTGCGTGCGGGAGGTCTGCGCCTCTTTTCGTTAATCTAGAATCTAGTCACCACGCCGATGCCGATGCCTTCGAAGCCGCCCATCGCCATCAAAGCGGCCGGCGCCTCCTCGAGGCTGATCTTCTTGCCGACCAGCAGTTCGGGTTTGAGCTTGCCGGTGCGGATCATCTCCATCATCGCCTGGTAGCGAAACGCCTGCATGCCGTGGCTGCCGCGGATTTCGAGCTCGAAGGCGATCACCTTGTCCATCGGTATCTGCGGCCTTGCGTGGTCGCCGAGCATCAGGCCGACCTGCACGTGGCGCCCGCGGCGGCGCAGGTTCGCGATCGAATTGAACGAGGTACTGGGGTGGCCGAGCGCGTCCATCGACATATGCGCGCCGCCATTGGTGATCTGCTTGACCGCCTTGACCACGTTCGGCGTCTTTGCCGCGTTGATCGTCGCCACCGCGCCGATCTTTTTGGCGAAGTCCAGCTTCTCGTCGGTGAGGTCGATGGCGACGACATTGGCGCCCATGGCGCTGGCGATCATGATCGCCGACAGGCCGACGCCGCCGCAGCCATGCACGGCCACCCATTCGCCGGGGGTCACGCGGCCCTGATCGACGATGGCGCGGAACGAGGTGACGAAGCGGCAGCCGAGGCTGGCGGCAGTGGCGAATTCCATCTCGTCGGGCAAGCGCACGAGATTGGTGTCGGCATGGTCGATGGCGACATATTCGGCGAACGATCCCCAGGCGCTGAAGCCGGGCTGGAACTGATGCTCGCAGACCTGGTGGTTGCCCGAGGTGCATTCGAAGCAGCGGCCGCAGCCGACGGCAAACGGCACAGTGACGCGCTCGCCGCCCTTCCAGCGGGTCACCTGGCTGCCTGCGGAGACCACGACGCCGGCCAGTTCGTGGCCCGGCACATGCGGCAGGCGGATGCCGTCGTCGTGGCCCATCCAGCCATGCCAGTCGCTGCGGCAGAGGCCAGTCGCCTCGACCTTGATGACGACGCCTTCCGGTGCCGGCTCCGGATCGGGAACGGTCTGGATCGTTGGCGTTTCGCCGAACTTTTCGAAGACGACGGCTTTCATGACAAGGCTTTCATAAGTTTCAATTCAATAACGGCGCATTGGTCAGGCGGTTGTTCGGAGTTAGCTTGATGCCGGCGGCGTGTCGAGAAGCGGTTGCCGCTTTCGAAACCACTCGCTCGCTTCAGGATCCCACGGCCAGATGCCTTCGGTCGTAGGATAGATAAGCTGCATAACCCGGAAGCCCAGGCCGTCGTAGAACCAGATGTCCCAACCGAAATGTTCAGGGTAGTGCTCCACATGGACCGAGCCGAACTGACAGTCGAAGCCGCCTATGAAACCAGACGATCGCTGCCCGATGCGGAAAATCTCGCCGTTGCACACCCGTCTGCAGTATTGGTTGATGACAGACTGGGAAAGCTCTGGCTTCAGCCCGACAACGACCAGTTCAGGAGCATTGAAATTGTGCTCTATCCCCACCGAGTAGCTGAAAGGCGGATGCTCGCCTTCTTCCAGCACATACAGAATGTGGCAGCCATATTCTTCGATGTCGGCGAGCGTTTTCGCTTCATCTGGATCTTTGGCTTCTCTATTCGGCATCGATCTGGTTCTCCGGCGCGGCCTTCTGGAACGCCGGCAGCGCCATGCAGGCGGCATGGATGCGCGAGATAGTCGGGTAGGGCGTCATGTCGACGCCGAAACGGGCATTGCTGGTGACCTGCGCGACCAGGCAGATGTCGGCCAGCCCCGGCGTGTCGCCGTGGCAGAATGTCTTGGTCTCGGGCGAGGAAGCCAGAATCTTTTCAAGCGGCTGGAAGCCTTCGTTGACCCAGTGCCGGAACCAGTTGACGACATCCTGGTCGCCGGCGCCGAACAGTGTGCGCAGCGAGGTCAGCACGCGCAGATTGTTCACCGGATGAATGTCGCAGGCGATCATCTGCGCCAGCATCCTGACGCGAGCCCGGCCGGGTGCATCCTTGGGCAGCAGCGGCGGCTCTGGCGTGGTCTCGTCGAGAAATTCGATGATTGCCAGCGACTGCGTCAGCAGCGTGCCGTCGCCCAGGATCAGCGCCGGCACCAGCCCTTGCGGATTAACCGCGAGGTAGGCGGGATCCAGATGCTCGCCGTGGCGCAAATGATGCGGCACGTACTCGTAGGCCAGGCCCTTCATCTCCAGCGCGATCCGCACCCGGTAAGAGGTCGAGGAACGGTAGTAGTTGTGAAGGATGAGGTCGCTCATCGGATCACGGGCCCGGTTGGCCAATAGTCAGTTCGATTTCGCCGATGCCGTCGACGCCGCCGGTGATCTTTTCGCCCGGCCCAATGGCGCCGACGCCAGCTGGCGTTCCGGTGAAGATCAGGTCGCCGGGCCGAAGTTCTACCGCCTCGCTGCAAATCGAGACGATGTCGGGAACCGGCCAGATCAGTTCGGCGAGGTCGCCGTCCTGCCTGATCTCGCCGTCGACCGCGAGCCAGACGCGACCCTTTTCGAGATGACCGGATTTTTGCGCCGGGACCAGCGGGCCGCAGGGCGCTGAGCGGTCGAAGGCTTTCGACCAGTCCCACGGCCTTGCCGCCTTTTTCGCCTCGTCCTGAAGGTCGCGGCGGGTCAGGTCGACGCCGACGCCGTAACCCCAGACATGGTCCAGCGCGCGCTCGCGCGGTATGCGAAAGCCGGCTCTGCCGATCGCGACGACCAGCTCGATTTCGTGATGCAGGTTTTGGGTCAGCGGCGGGTAGGGGATCGTGGTGCCCGAACCGACTGCCGCGTCGACCACCGCGTCGCCCGGTTTGGTGAAGAAGAAGGGCGGGTCGCGCTCGTCATTGCCGAGCTCGCGGGCATGCGCGGCGTAGTTGCGGCCGACGCAGAAGATCCGGCGCACCGCAAAACGCTCCGGCGAGCCTGCGACGGCTACCGACGGGGTTGCGGGCAGGGGAAGGACGAAGCCGGTCATGCACTGTCTCTGTTTCAGCGGATCTGTCCCCCGCACATTCGGCCGATTTGGGCGGACGGGCAAGGCATTGGATGGCGGAAGAGCCAGGCCTGTCGCATGGCGCCGCGGAAATCATGGGCACATTCTGCTTTAGCAAGCCAGGATGGCAATGTACTATTTGCCAATAAGCTGGCCATGGTTGCAGGACTATTCTAGGCCAGACCAAACCGAAATGAAGCTGATGACCGATCGCGCCAGGTTCCTGATCATTGACGACCATCCGCTGTTTCGCGAGGCGCTGCACAGCGCCGTGCAGATGGCCTATCCGGAGGTCGACACGGTGGAGGCGCGCTCTATTGCCGAGGCGCTCGAGCTTCTGACGGATGCCAAGCCGTTCGACCTGGCGCTGCTCGATCTCAGTATGCCCGACGTGCATGGCTTCGACGGACTGCTGCAGCTCAGGACGCGTTATCCGCGCCTGCCGGTGGTCATCGTCTCCGGCTATGAGGAACCGAAGATCATTTCCGAGGCGCTGTCCTATGGTGCGGCAGGCTTCATCCCGAAATCGGCGCGCAAGAGCGATCTTGCCGCGGCCATCCGCTCGGTGATGGAAGGCGCGATCTATGTTCCTGGGAGTTATGAGGGCCGGCCGCCCGACGCCAACAGCACCGACCGCGCCGAGATGGTGCAGCGCCTGGCCACGCTGACGCCGCAGCAGCTCAAAGTGTTGCAGATGCTGCGCCAGGGCCTGCTCAACAAGCAGATCGCCTATGAGCTGCAGGTCGGCGAGACCACCGTCAAGGCGCATGTCTCCGAAATCCTGCGCAAGCTCAACGTCTACAGCCGCACCCAGGCGGTGATCGAGGTCTCGAAGCTCGACAATGCCGAGCTGTTTCGGGACCATGCGGGGTTTTGATCTCACGGTCGCCTGCGAACAAAGATGGACTCTTCACCCCTTCTGTTGTTCTAAATTTTCATCAAAAAAAACCGAACCAAGATAGAAGATTCCAGCTTTGTTATATAAATGAATACTTCCTCCATCGTGCAGGCGAAGACCACGGTCGGAATCGCTGTCAAACGTTTTATCGTAGTTGAATCCGACAGAGTTAATCATTAGATATTCCACAACGTTACTCATTTGTAATAGTTTTTTGGAAATTCTTTCGCTATCAAGCTTTGGAAGCCTGATCTCGCCCTTACTGGTTTTCCCAGGATATAAGCCGTAGTACCGAACAGTTTTCAATTCGTTTGTTTCGTCTAGTCCGACCTCGAGGTCGTCGAAGCACATTATATTCTCCCCTTTCTCCCAAAAAGGGTCGGGACCAAGCGCCCGATTGATGGCTTCCGGCACTGACGTTTCATCAAGTTGGTACACAGCCTCTCCTCGAAGAATGCGCCAAAAGGGAGATGTATAGTGTTCAACTTTTTTCTTATTGCTGTTGGTCATTGTTTTGTTCGGCACACCCTTCATTGCCCCCTTGTTCCCCGGCAGCGTCGTTCTTGGCCTTGTCCGCGACGGTTTCAATCACTGCAATTCAAAATCGGTGACAGGTGCACCATGTTTCTTTCGTCGCCTGCCTCATTTTCGTGGGTTCACGGCTTTGCCGATTTGCACCGCAACCCGGTCAGCTGCGTTACCTAGTGCGGCAGACCGGGAACGATAAGGCGGGCGAGGCGAGCCGTGCAGTCGATCTACGGACAACGACGGCCGGGCGAACAGTAGAAAAGTGCACTGTCACCGTAATTTCTAAGGTAGGCGGCGATCCCTCGGGGAGGTCGTCAGTTATGTCTTCCCATCCGACGGGCAAGTCGAAGGTGATGCCGTAGAACTGCACTATCATTGTGGTTTCCCGGGTCCTCTCAGTCGCGCATGGCATGCCCGGCATAGTCAACGGCACCGCGTCGGCGCGCATAAGCGTCACCCTTGTTATCCGGTTTGCATGAGCGTGATATGAGATATGTATTGAATGATGCGCCTCGTCGAAGCGGTCCCAACGGCCGTATTCACCCAAAAAAGGATCTCTCCGTGCCGCGCCGCTTTTTGAGGGCACGCCCAATATACGCAGCACGTCGTTGCGGCTGAGTGAAAAGGAAATGTCCAGGAGGCTTCGATCCAAATTATCAGCCTCTATGAATATGGTGTCTATTTTTTCATCGCTATCGCAGATGAAGGAAAATCTGTTACGCGCAGAAACGTAGTCTATGCGGATTTCCGGAAGATCATTGTCAACAGTTCGTTTGAATTCCCAGGACTCAAACGGCGGTGACGTCAAAGGAGATGACGCCGGTTTTCCCAAGTAGTCGAGGATCGCGTTAGTCATTCTCTAAGCCAGCAGATGTGCCAGCAACGCCCTCAGCTGCGCTGGCTTCAGCGGCTTGCGCATCAGCTCGATGCCGGCGGCGCGGGCGGCCTTGGCGACTGTCTCCGAGCCGTCTGCGGTGACGATCAGCGCGGGCACGGCGCGACCGAGATAATCACGGACCTCGGCGATTGTGGTGGTGCCGAGGTCGCCGCCGTCGAGATGCTGGTCGGCTATGACAATATCTGGCAACCAGTCGGTATCGCCAAGCATGTCGAGCGCGTCACCGGTCGAAGTGGCGGGGCGCACCAGGCATTGCCAGCGCTCGAGCAGGGAGGTCATCGCCTGCAGCACGTCGATGTCGTTCTCGACCAGCAGCACCTTTGTGCCGAACAGGCCGTAGCCACGCGGCCGCTCCATCTCGGCGGTGCTGGCGATTAGATCGGCTGCGTCGCCGATCCCGACCGGAACGTCGATATGGAAAATCGTGCCATGTCCGACCTTCGACGAAAACGTGACGGGATGGCCGAGTGCCGCGGCGATGCGGCGCACGATGGCCAGCCCCAACCCCAGCCCGCCGGCGGCAAGCCCGGCATCCGTCGGGATCGCGCCGCGATGGAATTCCTCAAACACCGCCTCGCGCTGGTCGTCGGGGATGCCGCAGCCGGTATCGGCGACGTCGATGCGGATCGTGTCGCCGCGATGCCTGGTGCCGACCAACACGCCGCCCGAGCGGGTATAGCGCAGTGCATTGGACAGGATGTTCTGCAGGATGCGGCGCAGCAAGGTTCGGTCCGAACATACGAGCGCATTGACCGGCCGGAACTTCAGCGTCAGCCCCTTCATCTCCGCGACCGGCTGAAAATCCGAGCGCAGAGACGAAAACAGCGTCTCCAGGCTGACATCGGTGATGTCGGGCTGCACGACGCCGGCATCGAGCTTGGAAATGTCGAGCAAGGTGCGGAGCAGGTCCTCCATCGTCTCAAGCGATCGCTCGACCTGGCGGACCAGGTTTCTGCCTTCGTCGCTGGTCTGTACTTCGGCAAGCGCCGAGACCGACAGATGCGCGGCGTTCAGCGGCTGCAGCACGTCATGGCTGGCGGCCGCCAGGAACCTGGTCTTGGACAGGTTCGCCAGCTCGGCGTTTTCCTTGGCCGCGTTCAAGTCGATGTTCGACTGCTCCAGCCGGCGCAAGGTCGAATGCAGCTCTTCGGTGCGGTTGCGCACCCGGTTCTCGAGCGAAATGGCGGTCTGGAACAGCGAAAAGGCATTGCCTTGCTGGTCCATGGAACGCTCGACGCGGCTGATCAGCGCGGCGTTGATCTTCTTCAGCCTTTCCAGGTCGTCGATGTTCCTCAGCGGCATCCCGGATTTCCTACTCCGCCGCTTCGGCCGCGTTGCGTTCACCGAAGGCGATGCCGGTAAAGGTCTGGTTCAGATGCATCGAACGGTACTGTTCGCCATAGGTGCCGAAGCCGAGGACGTTGTTGACCTTGTAGAGTTCCGAAATCTCGCGATAGACTTGGCGGTTGCGCGCGTCGAGCCGGCGCAGCACGCAGTCGAAGCCGAGGATCAGGTCGATGCCGCCAAGCCTTTCGCTGACGTCGCTGAGCGCGGCGCGGGTCGCCTCGACCATGTCCTTGGGCTGGGCGACGGCAAGCACGACACCATCGTCGATGGCGCAGAAGAACGACAGCGAGCCGTCCGCGTGCATCTTCTGGATTGAACGGCAGTAAAATTCGCCGCCCACTTTCACCACCACCGGGTGCGAGGCAAAACTCAGTGGCGTCAGCATCTGCGCGACGACGCCGACCGAGGCGGCATATTCCTCGGCGGCATTGGTGGCGTTGAATTCGCGCACGATGCGGTGGTCGGGATCGGATGCCGTCACCACCAGCTTCTCGTCGGTGGGAACGAAATTGTCGGTCTTGAACACGTGGAAAGGAATTTCCGTGGTGATCAGCACGATGATGGCGCTGTCGGAGGTCACTTTGCCGTTCGAGATCAGCCGCGTTGTTTCGAATTTCAAATCATCGCCAGCCGACCCGCCGATCAGTGGAATATCGTCGAGCCCCCAATGGATGGCGGAGGTCACCGCTTCTTCGGCATAGGACAGCCCGTCGATCAAGCAGAGCGCGAAAGTGGTGTCGGCTCGCTCGTGCCCGAGGCGCTCGCGTAACGAACGCCTCAGCGCCTCGACTTCGCCGGTAATCCCGTCCATGCCGGATGAGGACAGATTTTCGACCATGGTGCTGGCTGCCGAAAACGATGCGGAGGGAAACAGCATAGCCAGGATCTGGCCTTCCTCCAGCCCTTTGGGCGTTATCTCACCGGCCGTCGAGCAGCCGGCATAGTGGAGCGCCGGCGCGTGGGTCTTCAGCGCTTCCGACAGGGCGACGGCCTCTATGAGACGTTGCGAGAAAAACAGGAGGGCAAACCCGGCGTCGATGGCCATTGCTTCCGCTGCCACCGCCCGGGCGAACGCATCCGCGTCAGATTGGTCGGTGGTGAGCACCGAAAGGCCGCATGCATAGCGCGTCCGTGACTTGGCCAGCGGCTTCCTCCTCCATTTCCTCCGACGCTTTTTTTGTGCGCGTCTGGCGCGCCGGCGTCGAGGTCATTGTTGTCTTGAAGCGGTGCTTTGGCAATGAGCCAACATGATGGATTTGAAGTTTCTGCCGTTTGACGGCGTCCGCGCAGCCGCTCACAGACGGAAGGCGACATCGCACCGCGATGGCGGTGGCTGCCGCCAACGCCTGAGACTGCAGACCGTCGTTTTGGGAAGGGGCCTTGATGGCCCCTTTTTTGTGCGTCCCGTACTTCGGCGTGTCGTTATCTCGCACTTGCACAAAGTTTTAGTGCATTGCAATATGGCTGAGAATGCGGCCTCCAGCCCGCCTGTCGCAGAAGGGACCGGCATGACGGACATCTCCGCGACGCGTCTTGTCGTGTCCAGGCCTGTCGCCGACAGCTCGGCAAGAACCAGGCTTGCCTATCTCGACGGCTGGCGCGGCCTGTCGATCGCGCTGGTGCTGATCGGCCATTTCTTCCCCGTTCCCGCCATCAATCTCGGTGTCCTGGGCGTCGAATTCTTCTTCGTACTCAGCGGCCGGCTGATGGCCGAGATCCTGTTTGTCGAACATTATCCGCTGAAGAAATTCTTCAAGCGCCGGTTCTCTCGCATCTATCCGGCACTGCTGGTGTTTGTCGTTGCCGCGATGGTTGCCTTGTCCGGCACATTCATCGCCTTCAAGTGGAAGGCGGCGCTGACTGCGCTGACGTTCACTTACAACTACGCCGGAATTCTCGTCACCCGCGCCGGCGCGCTCGACCATATCTGGTCGCTCTGCGTCGAAGAGCACGCCTATATCATCCTGGCGCTGATCAGCGTCGTCGTTTCGAAGCGATCGCACGTCATCCTATTGCTAGGTGCATTGTCGGTGCTGGCCATGGCAAACGGCGCCATCTCCTACCGGGTGTTCGCAATAGGCTACGAGGGCGCCTATTGGCGCACCGACGTGCACATCGCCTCGATCCTGCTTTCGGCGGTGATATGCCTGCTCAAGGCCGACGACAGGCTGCCGGCGCTGCTCAAGGGGCCGCATGTCGCCCTGGCGGCCTCAGTCGTGGCTGTGCTCCTTTTCATGGCTGCCGTGCCAACCCCGATCCACTATCTGGTCGCGGTGCCGCTGCTGGCACTCGCCGTCAACTCGCTCGACTTCAGCAGCCGGTACCTGACCGGGTTTCTATCCTCCCGGCCGATGACGATGCTGGGGCTGTGGTCGTATTCGCTCTATCTTTGGCAGCAGCCCTTTTATCAATTCGTCGACATACAAGGTAGTTCGGCGTGGCTGACGCTGGTGGCGGCGTTCGCTTGCGCTCTGTGCAGCTACTACATCGTCGAAAAGCCGGCCCGCTCCTGGCTGAACCGCAATTGGTAGGGTGAATAGCGCCCGCCGTTCAGCCGGCGATCCGTCTTGCATAATACCGCACGGCTTTCTTGCCGCCGTGGATTACCGCGTCGCCCACTTCCACAAAGCCGAGTGCGGTATGGAAGGCGTCCGAAGCCGGATTGGGTGGCTCGGCATTGACTTCGCAGGTGACGATCGCCTGGCCGGCGCGTGACGCCTGCTCGAACAGATCCTCATACAGCCGGCGGGCATGGCCGCGGCCGCGCGCTTTGGCGTCGACCACGACACGATCGACATAGACGAACCGCGGATAGCGCTGGCGAAACCACAGGAAGTTGGGGCTGTCGTAGCTGGCGTCCTGATGGAAGGTCATGATGAAGGCTTCGAGCGTGCCGATGCGGCGCGTGTAAAACGCTTCGCCGAGCAGGAAGGAGAGGCGCTCGGGTTCGAGCCATGACAATTCGGCAGCATGCTCGTTGTTGAGCGCGAGGATGGCGGGCTCATCCTGCGGCGAGACCTGCTCGATCGGGAAATGCGTTTCAATCATGTTTTCTTCTGTCATCCGGCATCATGTCCGGGCAGCGGCGATGGTTGCCGCCACCATCGCCTCGTCGGTCACGGTGTTGCGGTATTCGCGGTCGAGGTCGGTGCCGCCCATGCCGACTTTCGGATTGCGGTAACGCATGGCGCTCGGCACGTCCTTGAGCGCGGCGAAGTGCATTTCGCTCAACCCGGTTTTCCTCCGCACCTTGCCGATGTTCTCGGGATCAAGCCCGCCGCAGCCGAGGATGATGATGCGGTCGCCGGCCTGCCTGACAAGATCGGCGAGCAGGTCAGCGCCCTCGAGCGCCGTGTCCCGCTGGCCGCTGGTCAGCACGCGGCCGACCTTGCAGCGGATCAGCGCCTCCAGTGCCTCTGTCGGGTCGCGGGTCATGTCGAAGGCGCGGTGGCAGGTGACGTTCAAGTCCCCCGCCGCCTTCACCAGTTCGCTCATGCGCTGCTCGTCGATCATGCCGTCGGCGTTGAGGCAGCCGACGACGACACCGGCGACGCCGAGCTCGGCAAGCGCGCGGACATCGGCGAGCATCGAACGATATTCGGCTTCGCTATAGAGAAAATCGCCGCCGCGCGGCCGCACGATGACGTGGAACGGGATCGTCGCTAATTCAAGCGCCGTGCGCACGGTGCCGAAGCTCGGCGTGATGCCGCCTTCGATCAGGCTGGCACAGAGCTCGACACGGTCGGCGCCGGCGGCTTGCGCGGCCAGCAGGCCGTCTATGCCTTCGACGCAGATCTCGATCAGCGGCAGGCGAGGGCGTTCGGTCTCGGTCATGGGCGATCCGTCGATGATTTGGCTGGCCAGCGGTAGCATCGGGTCTGGTGCGATGAAAGCCCGAAGTGTTGGCTCAATGTGCTTGCGGGCGCGCCTGCCATTCCGCCGCTTGACACATTCATAACTTAAGCGTTATACGTAACTCATAGCTGATGGGTTATTGGTTCTCATGGAGAGCGCGTTGTTGAATAGCCCAGCCAAACCGCAAACAACGGGTCCGAAGTCATGACTGAAGCAACCACAATCGAAACCAAATCCATTGTCGTCGAGCGTCTGATTCCGCACGCGGCTGAAAAGATATGGCGCGCACTGACCGTGCCGCATCTGGTTGCCGAATGGCTGATGGAGAACGACTTTGCGCCTGAGCAAGGCCATCGCTTTACCTTTCGCGCGACGCCGGTGCCTGGCTGGTCCGGCGTGACGAACTGCGAGGTGCTGAAGATCGAGCCGCCACGCCTGCTCGCCTACAGCTGGGGCGACGGCACCGAATCCGACAGCGGTCTGAAGACCGTGGTGACATGGTCGTTGACGCCCGAAGGTACGGCGACGCGGGTGCGCATGGAGCATTCCGGGTTCCGGTCCGAGGACGAGCGCGGCTACATCGGCATGGGAAGCGGCTGGCCGCGCATTCTCGAGCGGCTTGAGCGGGTGACTGCCTCGCAAAGCTGAAGATCCCGGCGCTCGCCTTGCCGCAACGCGGCGGCCGGCGAACTGACAGAACCAAGAAATATCGAGACCCCGGATGTTCGTCGTCCGGGCTTGAGAAAACACGTCCGAAGGAGACCACTGTGCAAGCACGATTGAAAAACCCGGTGATGCTCATTCCCGGCGCCCTGCAGGCGCTGCTCGCGCTGGACAAGTCGACGGAAACGGCTGACCTGTCCTATGTGACGCGCAAGCTCGTCCATTTGCGCGCCAGCCAGATCAACGGATGCAGCCTCTGCGTCGACATGCATGCGCGCGAATTGAAGAAGGCCGGCGAAAAGGACGAGCGCGTCTTCACCGTGTCCGCCTGGCGGGAGACACCTTATTTCACCGACGCCGAGCGCGCCGCGCTGGCGCTGACCGAGGCGGCAACCCGGTTGGCCGACCGGCCGGATCCGGTGCCGGACGCGGTCTGGGACGAGGCAGCCCGGCACTACGACGAAAAGGCGCTTGCCGCCCTGGTCGTCCAGATTGCCCTGATCAATGCGTTCAACCGTCTCAACGCAACTACCAGGCAGATGGTCGGCGCCTGGGGCTGAACGGGGCCGGGTTCCCGCAAAGCCACATCAGATCCGCAGCTTGTGAGAATTCGCGCGCACGAAGTCGATGAAGGCCCGCAGCTTCGGCGGTACGAGGCGGCGGCTCGGATAATAGAGGTGGAGCGGCTCGTAAGCGGGACAGAAAGGCTCCAGCACCTTGACCAGCGCGCCTGAGGCAAGAAGCGGCGCGGCGAGGCCCTCGACCGCGAAGGCGAGGCCAAGCCCCTGCGCGGCGGCGGTAATGCACAGCGGAAGCGTGTTCACGACCAGACATGCGTCCGGCGTGAATGCGACTTCGCGTCCCTCCACGATGAACTCCCAGGGCGAAATCGTGCGGGTGCGGGTGAGAGCGAATGCGATGCAGCGATGGGCGGCGAGGTCGGCCGGCCGCTTCGGCGTGCCGTTGCGCGCCAGATAATCGGGGCTGCCGACCACGACCATCTGCAGGGGTCCGCCCAGGCGCGCGCCGATCATATCTTTCTGGAGAAGCTCGCCGATGCGCAGGCCGGCGTCGAAGCCCTCGGCGGCGATGTCGACGAAGCTGTCGTCGAAGATCAGGCTAAGCCGCACTTCGGGATAAGCATCCATGAACGGCCGCATCAGCGGTTCGATCAGCAGCGGGGCGGCGATCCAGGGCAGGCTGAGGCGCAGCGTGCCGGCGGGACGGTCGCGGGCCTCGCGCAGTGCCGCACCAGCCGCCCGGATATCTTCGGCTGCCGGGCGCACATGATCGAGGTATTGGGCACCGGCTTCGGTCAAGCCAACGCTGCGGGTCGTACGGTTGAGCAGCCGCACCCCCAGGCGCTCCTCGAGCCCCTTGACCGCCTCGCTCAACGAGGCCGGAGCGACGCCGAGCTCGGCTGCGGCGCGGGTGAAGCTCCTGGCCTCCGCAACTTTTACGAAGGCGACGATGCCGCTGAATTGGTCGAGGCGCATTGTAAGGTTTTTCCAAATAGCCCTGTCGAACCCTACTGGTTTTTCCGGCGAACAAAAGGCGTCATGTTGGGCTCGACGAACGGGCCTCGCTGTTGCGACGGCTCGAACTGGCAAGGAGACAGGACCGATGACCAGGCTCGCTTCACTCGCCGCCGGCGCCCTTCTGGCGGTGTCTGCCGCCCCGGCGAATGCCGGGCCGCTGGAGGACAGCAACATCCAGCTCATCAAGGACTACTACGCAGCTTACGCGAGCGGCAATCCCGAGGCCGTGCGGCCCTTCCTCGCGCCTGACATCGTGTGGCGCATTCCCGGTCATCATCCGCTCGCCGGCGACAAGCGCGGCCGGACGAGGTGGTCGCCTTCTTCCGCGGCCTGGCCGACGGCAAGTTCAAGGCGGAGCCGATCTTCTTCCAGGCGCAGGGCGACCTCGTCGTCGATGTCCATCGCGGCTGGTCGAATGTCGGCTCAGGTCCCGAGATCGACCAGCTCTACGCGCTGATGTTCCGCATCAAGGACGGCAAGATCGCCGAGGCACAGAATTTTTTGACCGACATGTATCAGTCGGACGCCTTCTACTGGGCTCATTACCCGCTGACGCCATTGCCCGGCCGACTGGCTGGCGAGCGCTGGGACGGCGGTCTTTCTCGCAACGCGCCGCGCTTCTCACTCCAAGCCAAAGGAGACTTGCGATGCTTAAAATCCTGACACTTGCTGCAGCAACCGCCGTGGCGCTCGCCGCCTCCAATGCCTTCGCCGCACCGCGCATCGAGCGCGTCGCTTTCGCCTCGAACGGTGAGCAGATCATCGGCGAGCTCTATCTGCCGGAGGATTTGGACGCGGCGAAACCTCGGCCCGCGCTGGTCGTCACCGGCGCCTGGATGACGGTAAAGGAGCAAATGCCGGCCCGCTACGCGCGCGAGATGGCCGACCGCGGCTTCGTCGCCTTGACGTTCGATTTTCGCGGTTGGGGCGAAAGCGGCGGCATACGCCGCCAGTACGAGGATCCTAAGGCCAAGATCGCCGACATCGAAGCAGCGGTCGCCTATCTCGCGAGCCGGCCCGAAGCCGATCAGGACCGCATCGGGGGGCTCGGCATTTGCGCCAGCTCCGGCTACATGGTCACCGCTGCGGCCGAAAACGCCGCGATCAAGTCGGTCGCCCTCGTTGCGCCCTGGTTGCAGGATGCCGAAGTGGTCGAGCAGACCTATGGCGGCAAGCACGGCGTCGCCAGGCTTGAAGCCACGAGCGATGCGGCCGAGGCCGCGTATCGCCGCACCGGCAGACAGGCGTTCCTGCCGGCCGCGAGCCTGACCGACGAGCGCGCGATCATGTTCAAGATGCCCTATTACACCGAGCCCGATCGCGGCATGATCCCGGCCTGGCGCAACGAGGCCGATCCGGCCTTCTGGCGCGGCTGGCTGAGGTTCGACGCCATCCAGGCTGCCCCGCGCCTGCACCAGCCCTTTCTGATGGTGCATAGCGAGGCGGCAGCCATTCCCCAGGGTGCGCACAAGTTTTACGCGCGGCTGACCAGCTCCAAGCAGGAGCTGTGGCTCGACAACGTCACCCAATTCGATTTCTACGATCGTGCCGCGCCGGTGAAGGCGGCGAGTGATGCCGTCGCCGCGCACTTCCGCGCGACGCTGGGCAGTGCGGGGGAGGCGGGACAATGAGCTTCGTCACCCGCCGGCATGTCCTGATCTCGGCGGTTTCCGCTGCGATGATTTCCGCCATCTCGGCGCCCGCCTCGAGCGCATCGGGAGATGCGCTGACGGTCGAAGACAGGATCGCAATCGCCGAGGCGGTTGCCGGGATCGGCCTCTATGCCGATCTGCGTGAATGGAACCGGGTCAGATCCTATCTCGCGGCCCGCGTCACGACCGACTATACCAGCCTTTTCGGCGGCGAGGCGACAACCAGCGACCGCGACGCGCTGATCGCCGTGTGGCAAGGGCTGCTGCCGGGCTTCGACGCCACCCAGCACCTCATCACCAACATCACCGTCGAAGGCGCGGGCAATGACGCGGTTGCACGCAGCCATGTCCGCGCAACTCACTGGATCGGCGCCCGGTTCTGGACGGTCGGCGGCAGCTATCTCCACCGGCTGGTGCGGACGCCGGAAGGCTGGCGCGTCAACGCCATTGCCATCCATCGGTTGTACGAGGAGGGGGATCGCGCCGTTCTGGCCGCCGCTGCCGACCGGGCGAAAGCGGCGGAGTGAATTCGGACGTTGCTTGCTGCAGTGCCCGACGACCGCAGCTACTGGCGCAATACCGTGTTCTTGGTGCCTTCTTCAACCTGATCGATGACCAGCAGTTTGACGGGATCGGCGCCGACATTGGTCGCTTGATGCCATTGCCCGATCATTTCGATGATGAAATCACCTGTTTGATAGGTGTTGCTCTTGCCGGTCTCGACATTGGTCACCTGAAGCGTGCCGGCCTCGACATAGGCATAGCGCGGAAACGGATGCTTGTGGACCGGCAAGGTCGCGCCCGGCGCGATCTGATAGGCCGAGACCAGGACCTGCACGTTCTTCTGGGGCAGCGTAATCGGCTGGCCGGACGCGGTCTCGGTGCGAGAGGCAAGCGGGGTCACGACAACCGGGGTGCCGCTGGCATCCAGCGCCTGGGCCCTATTTGCAAACAGTGCAGCCGCGAGCAGCAGCGTCGATGCCAAGATTTTTCGCATGATTCCCCCCGAGCTGCGTCAGCATTGCGCAGCACGCATTGGCGCGCAAGCTGTCTGTTCAGGAGCGCCTATCCCGCTCTTCTAAATATGCCCGGCGTCATGCCATGCATGGCCCGGAATGTACGGGACAGATGGCTCTGGTCGGCGAAACCTGCCGCGATGGCGGCGTCGGCGAGGCCAAATCCCCGTTCGATCAGCGCGCTCGCCCGGCGCAATCGCCGGTCGCGGATATAGGCCGCCGGCGTGAGGCCGATCGCCTTGTTGAAGTCGCGGATGACCTGGAACCGGGTTACGCCGGCCGCGCCTGCAAGCCGCTTGAGGTCGAGCTGCGAGCCAAGCTCGCTTTCGACAAGATCGCGGTAGAGCGAAAACCTTCGCCGTGAACTGGAGCTTTCGAGCTCCTCGGGACGCCCGTTCCAATCGCCATGCCGAACGATCAGCCGTCGCAGCGCCACGAACAGGGACGTCTCGGCCATCGTTGTGTCCGGGGATGTCGAGCCCTGGTGTGCTGCCGCCAACGCTGCAGCAAGACCACTGTCTTGGATAGTCGCGCGCGAAAAGACCGGAGCGCCATCGCGGCCGAGTTCGCGGGCAAGCGCGGTCATCAGCGGCACCGAAGGATAAAACGTCCGGTAGGCCCAGCCTTCGTCCGCGCCGCGTTCGCCGTCATGCCACTCCTCTGGATTAACGACGGCAATGGCGCCTGCCGGAGCAAGAACGCTTTGACGGCCGATGCGAATCCGCTCGCAGCCGAAGGTGATCAGGGCGATCACATAGGTCGGGTGCGTGTGCAGTTCGTAGCGGTGCTGGGTGAAGCGCGCCTCGAACAGGCCAAGGTCGGGGAAGCACGGATGCCGCCAGTATTTCCCGGTCTCTGCCGCTTCGTTTGTCCTTGCCATGGTCAATCCGGTTCAAGACGCCTCTCGTCCGGCCTTGTATGCCTGGCAGGATCAAATCGCGCCGCCTTTGTCGGCGTGAAAGGAGGCATCATGCTGCATAATGACCGCATCGCCGCGCTGACACCAGACGTCATAGGCTGGCGGCACCATATCCATGCCAATCCGGAGCTCGGATTCAATGAATACGAAACGGCGCGTTTCGTTGCAGAGAAACTACGCTCCTTCGGCCTCGACGAGGTGCATGAAGGGATCGGCGGCACCGGGGTCGTCGGTGTCCTGCGCAGCGGTGGTGGCGCGCGCGGCATCGGCCTGCGCGCCGAGCTGGACGCGCTTCCGGTGCTGGAGAAAACCGGCTTGCCCTATGCCTCCAGGAAAGAAGGAGTAATGCATGCCTGCGGCCATGACGGCCACGCCGCCGTGCTGCTCGGCGCCGCCAAACTGCTCAGTCAATCCCGCACCTTCGACGGCACCGTCGCTTTCATCTTTCAGCCGGCCGAGGAGAACGAGGGCGGCAGCATGCGCATGATCGAGGACGGCCTGTTCAAGCGCTTTCCGGTCGAGGCGGTCTATGCAGTCCACAACTGGCCGGGCGTCAGGCTGGGGACGATCGCCGCCCGCGTCGGGCCGCAAATGGCGGCCGTGGATAATTTCGAACTGACCTTCGAGGGTCTTGGCGCGCATGCCGCGATGCCGCAGTTCGGCGACGACCCGATCCTGGCCGCCGGCGCCTTCGTGCAAGCCGTCCAGCGCATCGTCAGCCGCTCGGTCGACCCGCAAAGCGCGCTTGTCGTCAGCCTCACGCAGATCCATGGCGGCAATGTCGGCAACATCGTGCCGGGCAAGGTCTGGCTGCAAGGCACCTGCCGCTTCTTCGAGCCCGGCCTTTCCGACCATTGCGAGAGGCTGATCGGCGAGATCGCACAAGGTATTGCCGCCGCGCATTCGCTCAAGGCCAGGCTCGATTACCGGAAGGGCTATCCGCCGCTGATCAACACCGCGGACGCGACGGCCCGCGCCGTCGAGGCGGCGGCATCCGCCGTCGGCCGGGAGAATGTCATGACCGAGTTCAGTCCCAGTCTCGGCTGCGAGGATTTCGCTTTCATGATCCGTGAGGCGAGCGGCTGCTATGCGTGGATCGGTGCCGGCGAGGTCGGCCCGGGCGAAGGCCTGCACGGCGACCGCTACGTCTTCAACGACGAGATCGTGCCGACGGTAATGCGCTATTACGTCAACCTCGTCGAGCAGACGCTTCCGCGGGCCGGTCCTTCTACAGCAGTTTTTCCGGCGTGATCGGCAGCTCCCGGATCCGCTTGCCTATAGCGTCGAAGACGGCATTGGCCACCGCAGCGGCAACGCCGGTGGCGCCGAGCTCGCCGATGCCCTTGCCGCCAATCGGGCTGGCATGCTCGTCCACCTCGTCGACGAAGTGGATAATGATATCGCCGGGAATGTCGGCGTTGACCGGAATGGCGACCCCGGAAAGGTTCTTCGACAGGAACCGTCCAAGCACCGGTTCGTGCCTGCTCTGCTCCATCGCCGCCATGCCCCAGCCCCAGATGATGCCGCCCGTCATCTGGCTGCGTGCGGTGCGGGGATTGACAATGCGGCCGGCGCTGTAGCTGCCGACGGCGCGACGAAGCCTGAGCAGGCCGAGCCCCGGATCGACACCGACCTCCATGAAGATCGCGCCGAAAGTGCGCATGGCGAGGCCTTTGCCATGCTGCGCCGGATCGAACGAGCCGGAGCCGATGATCTCGCCGATGTCGGTATGGCTCATAACATCGGCGATCGTCTGACCGCCGGCAGCGCCTTTGCGGCGAATCTTGCCGTCTTGCATCTCGACCTCGTCCGGCAGCAGATTGGCAAGACGGGCAAGCTGCGAACGTGCATCTTCGGCGGCTGCGAGCACCGCCGCGCCCACCCCCATGGTCGACGATGAGCCATAGGTCGGACCCGCCTCCGGCAGCTGTGTATCGCCCATTTCCAACTCGATCTTCTCCATCGGCAGGCCCAGCACGTCGGCTGCGATCTGCGGAAAGATGGTGAGTGTTCCGGTTCCTATGTCCTGGGTGCCGGTGCGGATGAGCACCGTGCCGTCCCTGTGCAGCCTGACCTCGGCTGCAGGCGTCGGGTGGCGGAAACAGCCCATGCTGCAGGTCGCCATGCCGTAGCCGATCAGCCAATCGCCGTCCCGTTGCGGCTTGCGCGGGCGCTCGCGCCAGCCGAACAGGCGGGCGCCTTCCTCATAAGCCTCGCGCAGCTTCTTCGATGACCAGGGCCGGCCGGTGGCCGGATCCGTGTCCGCATGGTTGATCAGACGCAGGTCGAGCGGATCGACGCCCAGGCGGTGGGCGAGCTCGTCCATCGCGCTTTCGAGGGCCCAGGTACCCGGACCCTCGACCGGCGCGCGCAGCGCCGTCGGCATGGCGACGTTTGCGCGCTCGACGCGCTGGCTGAGACGCATGGCCGGCGTGGCGTAGAGACCCTTCGAGGCCTCGGTGGCGAACTCGACGAAATCGTCGGTCACGGTTGTCAGGTTGACCACGTCCTGTTGCACGGCGGTCAGCTTGCCCGACCTGTCCGCCGCCAGCACGATCTTCTGTGCCATGCGCGGCTGGTAGCCGAGGCAGGAATAGGCATTGGCGCGGCTGAGCGCCAGCCGGACCGGGCGCTGCATGATGCGCGCCGCGGCGGCGGCCAGCACCTGATGCGGCCAGATCCAACCCTTACCGCCGAAGCCGCCGCCGGTATGGCGGGAAATCACGCGGACCTTCTCGGCCGGGATATTCAAACGGGCGGCAAGCACCTGGCGGACACCATAGACGTGCTGCGTGGCGTCGTGCAGCGTCAGCTCTCCGTCGTTCCACTCAGCGAGCGTCGCCGAGGGCTCCATGGCGTTGTGATGGCGCGACGGCTGCAGGTAGACGGCTTCGACCATGGCGGCTGCGTTGCTAAGCCCGCGGTCGACCTCGCCCTTCGTAAACGTCGGCTCCAGGAACAGAAAGCCGCTCTCCCTCGGCACGACCGCAGCCTTGTCGATGGCGGTCCACTCCGGCGGTGCCGGCAATTCCGGCTCGGCGAACTCGTAGCGCAATGCGACGCGGCGGGCGCCGGCTTCCGCCGCCTCCAGCGTCTCGCCCAGCACAATGGCAAGCGGCTGGCCCTCGTGGCGTATCTCGTTGCCCTGCATGGGCATGAAGCTCTGCGCCGCCGGCGGGCCTTCGGCCTGCTGCATCTGCGTATCGGGCTCCGCCCTCGGCGATGCGAACCGGCCGAATTTGGGCATGTCCTCATGCGTGAGCACACGCACGACGCCTTTCTCGGCGAGCGCATCGTCGACGGCGATCGACGTCACGCGGCCGGCGGGAACGGGCGCGGTCACCAGCACTGCATGGAGCAGATCGGGAGCAAAATAGTCGGCCGCATAGCTGGCGCGGCCGGTAACCTTGACGCCGCCGTCAGGGCGGGCAACAGGCTGGCTGATCATCATGACGGCATCCTCGCTGCTCTTTCGATCGCCCGCAAAGCGGCGGTCTTGGCCAGTTCGATCTTGTAGGCGTTCTGCGACAAGGGACGCGCTTCGGCGAAGGATTGCTCGATGGCGGTGCTCAACGCCTCGCGATCGCCGAGTTCGGCACCGGCGAGCTGCTCCTCGGCGGCGCTCAGGCGCCACGGCCGCAGCGCGACGGACCCCAGCGCCACGGCAGCCCGACGGATGGTTTGGCCGTCCATCTCCAGCACCGCGGCGGCCGAGACGATGGCATATTCGTAGGATTCGCGCTCGCGCACCTTGAGGTAGGCCGATCGCGGCGCCGCTGCCGGCAGCTCGATTGCCGTGATCAGTTCGCCTTGCTGCAACACATTGTCTGCCTCGGGCCGCGTGTCGGGAAGCAGGTGGAATTCGGCTGCCGGAATACGCCGGCCGCCGCTGCGGTGCGCGGTGACGACGACCGCATCAAGTGCTGCCAGCGCCACCGCCGGGTCGGATGGCTGGGTGGCGACGCAATCTTTGGTCCAACCGAATATCGCGTGATTGTCGTTGATGCCATGCAATGCCGAGCAACCGGAGCCGAGCTGACGCTTGTTGCATGGCAACTGCTCTTCGGCACGGAAATAGGCACAGCGCGTCTTCTGCAGCAGATTGCCGCCTATCGTTGCGAGATTTCTCAGTTGCGGCGACGCCGCGTTGAGGATCGCCTGGCTCAACACCGGATAGTCGCGCATGACCAGCGCATGCTGCGCGACGTCGTTGAGATGCGTCAGCGCGCCGATCTTCAGGCCGCCGCCGGGCAGTGCCTCGATGTGATCCAGCCCGTCGAGGCGGGAGATATCGATGATCCGCGTCGGCCCGGCAATTCCAAGGCGTAGCCAGTTGAGCAATTCGGTGCCGCCGGCGAGAAAGGCGCTATCCGGCGCGGCACCTGCCGCGATCGTTTCGCCCAGGCTGTCGGCGCGCGCATAGACGAATGGGGTCATTGGCTCACCCTCCCGGCCGCCGCGCGCACCGCCTCGACGATTTGCGGATAGGCCGAGCAGCGGCACAGATTGCCGCTCATCCATTCGCGGATCTCGGCATCGGAGCCGGTATGTCCCTCCTCGATCAGCGCCGCCGCCGACATCACCTGGCCGGGCGTGCAGAATCCGCACTGGAAACCATCATGATCGATGAACGCCTGCTGCACGGGATGAAGCGCATCGCCGTTTGCCAGGCCTTCGATCGTCGTGACCTCGCGTCCCTCGGCGGACACGGCAAGTATCATGCAGGCATTCACACGCCGTCCGTCGAGATGCACGGTGCAGGCGCCGCACTCGCCGAAATTACATCCCTTTTTCGTTCCGGTCAGATGAAGCCGCTCGCGCAGCAGGTCGAGCAGCGTGACGCGGGGATCGAGATCGGAAAGGCTGTGATCCTCTCCGTTCACCCGCAACCTCAATAGGTGCCGATCGTGGAAGTTCATGTGGGGTACCTCGAAGCACATGCCGTACTCGCCGCAAGGACTCGTCCAGCAAGCAGCCGCCCACCTGTTGAGACGAAATAGGGCGGGCGATTCCGGGGGAAAGACGCTGTCATGCGCCGAAAGAAAAAAACGCGCGTTTGAGATTTGCGGCGGAAAGGTTTGCACGACCTACGACCGCTCGATCCCCCAAGCCCTTCGATCGGCTGTCGAACGCACGACGGTCGGAGCCGGCAGTCCCATCGACCGGCCGGGCGAGGTGAGGACTCGCCACGACCAGGAGGCACATTGGAATGATTGCGCCTTGGCTCGCGTTCATCGTTTCCGCTGGCGTCGCGCTTGCGCTGGCGTGGTGGCCATACTGAGCATGGGCCTGCTCAATTGTGTTTTGACTATTTGGCTGCACAGGCGCGTAAAATATCAGGTTCGCCCAGTCGGGCGGACTAACTCAGGGAGGATAATGTTATGAAGATGAATCGACGTAATGCTCTCGCCCTTGGTGCCACCTCGTTGTCGACCCCGCTATTGGTTGCATTGCCGACTCCGGTAGCGGCCAAGACCTACGGTCCGACTGATGGCAAAGAGATTTTTCCCGGCGTTCGGCTCGTCGAACTGGGAACACGAGACTCCCATATCAAGGGGTACAAGAAAATCGCGATGGAAGACGTCGTGTATCAGCCAAAGGGATCTAGCCCGCTGGGGGATGTCATGGCCGACGACATGGTCTGCACGGTCACTGAAGGCGAGCTGCAGGTCACGGCCGGGGATATGCAGTTCACGGCCAAGGAAGGCGATGTATGGAGCTGCGGCAAGGGTAGCACGAAGGAGGCTGCTACGAACAACGGGACAGTGGTCGCCGTGATGCGGGTGATTAACCTCAAGGCTGAATAAAGCCAAGTTGGCGATCGTGGGCGCAATCCGCGCCCGGGTGGAATCTTGCGGGTTAGCGATCTAACCGGCCAGCGTCATTCCAGTGCCAACGCCGATGGCAAGGCCCCATTAGAAGCTTCCCGGCCAGATCGATGGCCAAGACGCGGACGGCTGCCCAAACGTCTGCACGGGGCCCCTGATCGCGCTGGCAAGATCGTCAAACGTCGTTTCCATTCCTGGAGTCTAGATCGACACCGGGAATCTCTGAATTCCCCTGTTTGTTGTCCGCTAATCCACCATGTCAACGCAGCGGCTTCTTGCGCTTCGGCGGCCTGTACTTCTCGACCAGCCTGACCTTATCAATATCGAGCGTCACCGGCGGTCCCATGTCGATGGTCACCTTGCCGCCTTCCTCGTCTATGCGCGTGATCTCGCCGGCAAGCTCTATCTGCTGGCCTCGCTTGACCTTGGACTTGCTGTCCACGCTCGAATGCGGGAAGTTGTAGGAGAGGATTGAGACGCTGATACGGTCGTCGGCGACCCGCCTACTACCGTGGCCGTGATCGCAACCACGTCACCGATGCCAAATGCCCCGCGCCATACACTTGAGTCTGGAGCGGAAGGTGCCCTAGTCAAGATGTTGCTAATATATACGCGGCCTGCAAGCTTCGCCCTTGGCGAGGCGGCCCAGCGGCTTGGTTGCGGGTGGGGACTGGCAGCTAGAGGCCGCTGGGCCTTGACGGCCAGCGAGCTTAAGAGGAGGCCCTGTGCTGGCTGACCAAAACCTTGCGCTTATGGCAACGGAAAAGCATCATTCGAACGAACACTTTTCGTCCACGAGGAGGGAAGGGAATGCGGTCGGTGGCGCTCTCAATACCCATACACAGCCGGCCGTCAGCAGTGGTGACGATGGCACAGTTCGTGGAGCCGGTTGCCGTTAAAAAATGTCGCGTTCGCGGAAGATATTTCGAATAACGCACCCACCAAGAAAGCACGGCAACTGCTTTCCTTGTGCCTCGCATAAGGCATCAACTGAGTTAACCAGCTTCCTGGGCATCATTTGCCGATATAGGCGGCCAGCTCGTCAGGCGTTCCCATGGGAAAGGCCTGCTTCAGATGGTCGATAAATGCGGAGACGCGGGCGCTCAGCAGCCGCCGAGAGGGATACAGCGTCCACAGGGCGATGTCGGGCCGATCGAGATCCCCCCAATGTACCAGCGTTCCGTCCGCCAGATCATGACTCACCAGCGACACCGGCAGGCGTGCCGCGCCGACGCCCGCTCGCACCGCATCCCGGACCATGATGAGTGACGACAGCACAAGGACCGGCTCGATCGCGATTGTTGACCGGCCAGTGGGCGTCTTCACCGCCCAAGCCCTTCGATCGGCTGTCGAACGCATGACGGCCGGGGTCGCCAGACCCTCCGCCGGCCGGGAGAGGTGAGGACTTGCCACGACCACCAGTCGGTCACGCAGAAAGGCTCGCCCGACGAGGCTCTCATCCGGATCCGGATTGACCCGGATCACCAGATCAAATCCCTCTTCGATCATGTCGACGGCGCGGTCTTCCGTCGTGACCTCGAGCCTTACCTCCGGGTATTTCAGGGCGAAGCCGGCAGCGATCTTCCCCATCGCGGTCTGTGAGAACAGCACTGGGGCGCTGATCCGCAACCTGCCTCGCGGCCTTTCGCCACCTGAGGCGATCGCCGCCGCGGTCTCTTCGAGCTCGGACAGCAACCGCCCCGCGCGCTCGAAAAGCGCACGTCCTTCTTCCGTCAGCTTCAGCGCGCGCGCGCCACGCTCGAACAGCCGTAAGTCGAGACTCGCCTCTAGCTCCGCCACGCGTCGGGACAAGGTGGCCTTCGGGCGCCCGGCAGCGCGCGCGGCCTTACCGAAGCCCCCATGGCGGGCGACCAGATTGAAATCAGCAAGGGCAAGTAGATCCATGTGTTCCACCTGTGGGACGGCGTGTCCAGATATAACGCCTACCGACACAAATGTGGATCACTAATTTTCTGGGATGCCATACGGCTCAACTCAGGAGTAACCCCATGACCATTCTCGTTACCGGCGCGACCGGCAATGTCGGCCGCAACGTAGTCGAACAGCTCGTGAAGCGTGGCGCCAATGTGCGCGCTTTGGTTCGCGATCCCTCCAAGGCCAATTTCCCCGCTGGCGTAGATGTCGTGCAGGGCGACCTGCTCGACGTCGATTCCCTGCGCAGAGCTTTCTCCGGCATCTCCACCCTTTTCCTGCTGAACGCGGTGGTGGCCGACGAATTCACCCAGGCGCTGGTAGCGCTGGCCGCTGCCCGCGAGGCCGGCATCGAGCGGATCGTCTACCTGTCGGTGATCCACAGCGACCTCTACGTCAACGTGCCGCATTTTGCCGGCAAGTTCGGCGTCGAGCGGATGATCGAACAGATGGGGCTCAACGCCACCATCCTGCGGCCCGCCTACTTCATGGACAACGACATCACGATCAAGGCCGTGGTGACCGGCTACGGCATCTATCCGATGCCGATCGGAGCCAAGGGCGTCGCCATGATCGACGCGCGGGACATCGGCGAGATCGCCGCGATCGAACTCATCCGCCGCGAGCAGGCCGCAGCGCCGCTCCCGTTCGACCGCATCAACCTGGTCGGCCCTGACACGCTGACCGGCGCCGATGTCGCGGCCATCTGGACGGACGTCCTCGGACGCCAGATCGCGTATCCGGGCGACGACACCGCCGGGTTCGAGCAGAACCTGCGGCAGTTCATGCCGAGTTGGATGGCGCTCGACATGCGCCTGATGGCCGAGCGTTTCCTCACGGACGGCATGGTCCCCGATGCCGGCGATGTCGATCGGCTGACCGCGCTGCTGGGCCGGCCGTTGCGCTCCTATCGCGACTATGCGGCCGCAATTGCCGGCTGAGCCCCACCACCGACCTTCTGTCCAGGAGACACATCATGATTTACTCGACAGCTACCGTTCCTGTGAATCCCGGAGGCGAGACCAAGCTGACCCGTGCGCAGATATGGCAGGGCCTGGAACTGAAGGCGCGCGATGCCCGCCTGTTCCTGCCCGCAGGCCTCTGCACCCGTTGCGACGTCGTGGAGGAGGGCGCGACCCACTTCGTGCGCGAAGCTACGATCGCCGGTGCTGATCTGCGCGAGATCGTAACGCTCGAGTCGGAAAGCAAGGTCACCTTCTTCCAGGCGACCGGTCCACGCGAAGGCGCGGAAATCGCCTTCATAGCTAGTGGCCGGGTTATTCACATCAGAAAGTTGCGCCAACGGCAAATTGCAACCAGCTGGTGAGCGAGCTGCTTCATAGGCACAGACGACAACGCAAAGCCAGTCCGTCAAACAATCAGCCCGATACCCTCTCCAGCACCCTCGAAACCTGCTTCGCTGTCCATCGGCCGCCGCGTGACGCTGAATAGCGGCGAACCCAAAGGCTCCCCAACGCAACGTACCCCGACTACGCGCGTTCTAGTGAATGGGAGGGCGGCATAGCCGATCTGACGGGGGTGGCCTGATGACAAATCGGAGCAACAGGGATGGCAAAGTTTAAAGAAGCCCTTGAGCGCGGGAAGGAAGCTCGCCGTCAGCAGGAGGAGCCCGTCGGCGGCGC
Organism: Mesorhizobium sp. M0991; assembly: GCF_040318915.1. Taxonomy (NCBI): domain Bacteria; kingdom Pseudomonadati; phylum Pseudomonadota; class Alphaproteobacteria; order Hyphomicrobiales; family Phyllobacteriaceae; genus Mesorhizobium; species Mesorhizobium sp. M0991. Next base: position 10,982 of record NZ_JAMYNE010000015.1, on the reverse strand, counting down.
GGCGATGGGGAAGCGAGATGCCCCCATGGCGGACTTCAGCGAGCAAGCAAAGGCTTGGCTAAAGGACGTCGTGATTGCATCGCTGGAGGCGGCCAAGGCTGACGTGGCAGGCGAGGTGGCTGTCGACATAGACACCGCGCCACGCCGGCAGGTCAAAGCTTTAACCCCGTCGATTCGTTTCCAGATCTACAGTAAGCGAGAATTGGAGAAGGCGCCTAGAAGAACCTTTACGGTCAACGTTAAGGTGAGCGGGGCGGTGTCCGTATCTTCGCCGGGGATGGTGACGAAAGATGTGGGAAACATAGGGGATAGGTCCGACCTACGGGTCCGCACCTTAATAGCCGAACTGATCGAGGACGCTGCCAAGGGTACATAGCAAGGCTGTGCCCACCGGCGCCGTAAGGGAAACGGAGGGGGTACGGGGGTTCCTCGCGCGAGCCAGTTATCCGATCACCCCCTCGGGTTTTTGTACCAAACATTCCCCGCCCTCTAAGGAACAAATCCGCTCGCGAGGGGGTTCGGCCCTATTAAGCATGTAGGCCTGAACGTGGTCGAAATCGATAAAGCCAGACAGGAAGTTGTTGCCGAAGTTGTGCGGCGGTGGATCACTTCAGAGGTAATCCGCAATTACCTTCGCGCCATGCTAAATCTGCCTGTAGAACAGGAGCTGCCGGCTGAGCAAAAGCATTTGCTGCAGGAACTTGATCGGGCCGACAAAGAGTGACTGCATGGCGCTCCATTGGTTCTCCCCGCCGGTCCCTGTAAGGACCGAGGGTAGCGGTTCGACGCGCAAGGTCAGCAACGCTGAAGCAGCCGCTGAGGAACTCCTGAAGTGGACCAACCATGGCCTTCAGTGGGACCTCGCGGTGCGCGTTTGCATCGCCGTGATTTCCGACCAGATGGAACCCGAGGAGGCCCGCAAGGCATTCCTGGCTGCCGCTAAGGAGCAGGGGACGTTAGTCCCTCCATAAGGTGGAGGCCCGCCGCTCGTGAGAAAGGCGACGAACCCAGCAGGCGGCTGCATCCACGAAGAATCGACCGCTGCGATTTCTAAACTACAGAGCGCCTGCGTTTGTTCCATTATTGCGGACTACAACTGGGTTGGTCGGCAGGCTCGTCCCGCTCTAGATTCCCCTCATGGCAACCCATTGGTTCGTCCCTCCTGTGTTCGTAAGGACTGCGTCCGGTGATAGGCATGGCTGCAACAATGCGAGGGCAGCCCTTGAGCAGCTAAAGACGTGGACCCGGAGAGGACCTTGCTGGCACAAGGCGGTGACCCTCTGCCTGTCGGCTGTGGAGGGCGATCCGATTGACCCTCACGTGATACGAAAGGCATTTGAGGCTGCCGCTAAGGAGGCCAAGATGTATCTCTCCCCTGAGTAGTAGGTGTCATGGCTACCCATTGGTTCTCCCCTCCGGTCAACGTCAAGACCGTAAGCATCCGGTAGGGACCGCGGCGTGCCGATTTGAGGGGACAACTAGCTGTCGACTAGTCTCGAATGATTTCGCGAAGGGCCTCGATGCCGAAGTCGCTAAAGGCAGGGGTTGCGATTCCATCGATATCGTAGACCCACAACTTACCATCCTCAGGCTCGAGCTGGTCCGACAGGTCCCACAGCGGGTCTTCATCCTGGCCCAGGATTTGGGCGAGGCGCCGGATCATGAAGACGTGGGCGATCACTGCCATGGTTCAGGCGGCTGCAGCTTGCTGATCGGTCTTTCTCCATTCCCAATTGAAGCGCGTAGACGACACGAACTATCATCACCCGGTGTTGCAACCGGTACGAGTTTGCGACAGACTCAGTCCCAACAAGCCGGTCATCTGATGGACATCGCTCGAGCTCTATGGCACCAAGCAAGGGGAATGCGATGCGTGCATATTGGTTGATGCGCATTGCCGCGCTTGCTCTCAATGCCGCGCCGGCGGCAGGGGAACCTTCGGTCGAGCGAGGACTCTACATCTCCATCATCGGCGGCTGCCACGATTGCCACACCGAAGGATATAGCGAAAGTGGCGGCAAGATCGATCCGGCCAAGGCTCTCAAGGGAAATGCACTCGGCTTTCAGGGTCCGTGGGGAACCAGCTATGCGGCAAACCTACGACTGACGGCCGTCGACCTCACAGCCGACGGCTTCGTTTCATATCTTCGAGGCCTTGGGACTTATCCACCGATGCCAGGGTATAATGTACGGGCGATGAGCGATGAGGACAAGAAGTCGCTCTATCTCTATATCCGCACGCTCGGTGACGCAGGCGAGCGAGCGCCGGCTTTCGTGCCGCCTGGCGACAAGGTCCATACGCCTTATATCGTCCTCGCCCCGCCCTTGTCGCCGCCCGCCTGCACACGCGATTTCGATTGCGGTGTAGGAGAAGTCTGCGATCCCGGCGGCTCCGGGCAGTGCATGAAGAGATAACGCTCAGACCAGCTGGCCGCCATCGCGCACTGGCGTTCGCTGGCGACCAGCTCTACTTCGCCATCCAGGTCCGGGGAGCAGAGCGTCAACTTCCGAAATGAACCTACCGATCTAGCATTGCAGGAAACTGACCACTGCTGCCACCGGCCGGCCTTTCTCAAGACCCAACGACCTGGGGTCACCTAAGTGCGGAATCGCGTGGTCAAGGTGTACGTCCGTCACCCGCAGGCCCGACACCTCAGCGAGGCGGCAGCCGGTGCCATTCAGAATTGTCCAAATGTGTTGAAGGTCCGCCTTGGCATGGTACGAGATGCGGGCGGTTATGGCGGTGACCTCGTCCAAGGTGAAAGGACGGCGCTTGTCCTTGTCGGGCTCGGCCTTGTCCTTCGACGCGGCCTCCAAATTCATGAAGGGATTGGTGACGCCAGATAGGTCAAAGTCTCTTATGGCGTGGTTGATGACCGCGCGAACTACGTTCAAGTAGCGATCTACCGAAGACGCTTTGCGACCGTCAAGCATGTGATCCATGTGATCGCGGACTTCCATGGCATCCGCGCGCTTAATGCTTGCCAGCTTGCGATCCACTATCGCAGACAGCGCAGAAGGGTCGGGGCCGCACCAAAATGCGGCGCCAAGGGATCAGTGGCTGCTTGCGGCTGCGATGGCGGGATAATCCGTATAGCCCGCGGCGCCCCCGCCATAGATCGTAGCCGGGTCGACGGCCGCCAGCGGTGCGCGGGTCTCAAGCCTCTCCACAAGGTCGGGATTGGCGATGAAGGGGCGGCCGAAGGCGAACAGGTCGGCCTTGTCCTCGGCCAGCCGCGACGTCGCGAGGTCGAGATCATAGCCGTTGTTGGCGATATAGGTGTTGTTGAAGCGCCGGCGGAGCGATCCGAAGTCGAACGGTACGACATCGCGCGGCCCGGCCGTGGCGCCCTCGACGACATGAATGTAGACGATGCCCAAGGCATCGATTTGATCGACGATATAGTCGAACTGTGCCTGAGCATCACTGCTCGAAACGCCATTGGCGGGCGATACGGGCGAGATCCGGATTCCGGTGCGCGCGGCGCCGATCTCCTCGACCACCGCAGCCGCAACCTCCAGCATCAGACGGGCGCGGTTCTCGACCGAGCCGCCATAAGCATCGGTGCGGACATTGGCGCTGTCTTTGGCGAACTGGTCCAGCAGATAGCCGTTGGCACCGTGAATCTCGACGCCATCGAAACCGGCCTCAATGGCGTTAGCTGCCGCTTGCCGGAAGTCGTTCACGATCCCAGAAACCTCTTCGAACTCCAGCGCGCGGGGCTCCGAGACGTCGACGAAGCCATTGTTGACGAACGTCTTGGTCTGGGCCCGGATCGCCGACGGCGCAACCGGCGCCGCCCCGTTCTCCTGTAGGTCGACGTGCGAGACGCGGCCGACATGCCAGAGCTGCAGGAAAATCCGTCCGCCCTTGGCGTGCACAGCGGTCGTGACCTTGCGCCAGCCGTCGATCTGAGCCTGGGAGTAGATGCCTGGCGTGTCCTGGTAACCTTGTCCCTGCCGCGAGATCTGCGTGGCCTCGGAAATCAGCAAGCCGGCCGACGCGCGCTGGCCGTAATACTCCGCGGCGAGATCGCCTGGAACGAAGCCCGGTCCAGCGCGATTGCGCGTCAGGGGCGCCATCACAATACGATTGGAGAGGGTTAGCGAGCCGAGAGTATAGGGCTCAAACAGCGTTGTGCTCGTCATAGGTCACCTTTGTTTGTCCCCGCTGCGGCGGGGTCGTTTATCGAAATGGCTTCGTTGGTGCTCAGGCGACCGTGCGGTACCGCTCGGCGGGATGTTCGTTCCGATAGTTTGGAAGCATGGCCTGGCGCGCGGCCTGAAGCGCGTCCCACTGCCCGGCATCGGGAAGCGGCGGGATGGTCACCGGTTCGCGGCGGTCGAATCCGACCAGCGCCGCATCAACCAGATCGTCCACCTCCATCACGTTGGAAAGCGTGTTGACGTCGGCGCCGACGTGTTCCCAGATCTCCGTTCGCGTCGTGGCGGGAAGCACGGCCTGGACGTATACACCCTTCGGCGCGAGCTCGAGGCTGAGTCCCTGCGACAGAAACAGCACGAAGGCTTTGGTTGCGCCGTAGACCGTCATGCCGAACTCCGGCGCCAGGCCGACCACGGAGCCGATGTTGACGATCGCGCCTTCGCCCGCCGCCGCAAGGCGCGGGGCGATGGCACTGGCAAGCCGCAGAAGGGCGGTCGTGTTGAGCGCTACGAGCCGTGTAACGTCATCCGTGCTCTGCTCGATGAAGCTTCCGCCGATGGCCGTTCCGGCATTGTTGACGAGGATCCCGATGCGGGCGTCGTCGCGCAGCCTCGTCTCCACCGTTGCAAGATCGGTGGGCTGCGTGAGATCAGCCTGGACGATGTCGATCGCCACGCCGGTCTCCTGACGCAGGCGCGCCGACAGCGCCTCCATTCGTGCCGTGTCGCGGGCAACCAGCACGAGGTCGTGGCCGCGGCGCGCAAAGCGATCGGCATAGGAAGCTCCGATGCCGGTGGAGGCGCCGGTGATGAGGACTGACGGAATGGCGGTCATGGGATTGCTCTTTTCTCTGCAGGAACTTATAATCATGACGGTCATCATGATTGCAGATAAATATGATGACCATCATGTAAATGTCAACGGAGCCGGCGGAGAATTTTTAAATGAAGGTCAGCCGAGAGCAGATGGCGGAGAACCGTCGCCGGATTTTGGAGGTTGCCAGCCGGCTGTTTCGCGACAAGGGGTTCGATGCGGTCAGCGTGGCGGAGGTGATGAAGGCCGCCGGGCTGACCCATGGCGGTTTCTATGGTCACTTCAACTCGAAAGACGACCTGATTGCGCAGACCCTTGCCCATGTCCTCGCCGCGGACACAGGCGGAGGGCGCGGTCTTCGCGCTTATGTGGATGACTATCTTTCACCCCGGCATCGCGACAACTGCGCCGGTGGTTGCCCGACGGCGGGCCTTGCCGCGGCCATCCGCCATCAAACCCCGGCAGCGCGCTCGGCCATGACCGAAGGTCTTCGATCGCAGATCGACCGTATTGGCAAGGCGTTGCCGGAGCTGGATGCGGCAGACAGGCGCCGCGCGGCGATCGGAAGCTTTGCGGCGATGGTGGGGGCAGTGATCCTCGCCCGGGCGATTGACGACCCAGCGTTTTCCGATGAGGTGCTGGAACAGACACGTTCCTGGGTTGATGCCGGGATCAACCAAGTGTCAGCTAGTTAGCCCCGGCCGACCTGTTGTGCTGATTTATGAGACGGGACTTGTTCCCGACGATGTCGATCGTTCCCCGGCCAGCATTGCAGTCTGGGCGCGCCGCGGCTGGTTCTAGCGCGCCTTAGCGTACAATGAGCGCTAGCTCCCCGGGACCGACGAAGCAGCGAAATACGAGTTCGCCATAGCGCTCCGCCGAGACGCGCCACAGCCGCATCAAATGCGAAAACGTGATCGTGACCGCGCAAAAGCACTAGGCCTTGCAGGTGGGCGGCCGCCGTCGCTTCGGGATCGCGCCGTTGCTCTGGCGCAAGAGCGCGGCGAGGTGCGAACCCGCGATCTCATCAACATCGGCATCCCACGGTGCTATCTCTCCCAGATGTGCGAGGAATGGCTGCTCGTGAAGGTCGGCTACGGGCGGTATCGAGCGGCTGCATTGAAGGTGGCCTGACCTTCAGGCGGGGCGAATGCGCCATAGGATCGCGCCGCTTCGATGACCTCGCCAATCCGGCCTTCGGGGAGGGCGTCGATTGGGCGCGGTTTACGGCCGCTCTCGTGCCGTCCATCGCCCCACCAATGTTCCGCCGGGATAAGCAGCTCGCGTTGGACAGTCCCGTGGACGCTCTGTCGCCCAGTTGTACGTCACAGTGCGCGCGCTTGACCAGCCACCCCGGCCATAGCGCTAATGCCAAGCATGCACTAACATTCCAGCTTGACCCCCGTTGGGGCTGGCCAGTGATCTGTTCAAATTGGGAAGTACCCATGACCAATCATTGCTGTGGACCGGGCTATGCTTCTCCAGCAGAGGCGATGAGGGCACCTCGCGAAAAGCTGCTCTATACGATTGCCATCTACACTGGCACGGGCATTCAGAAGCCGGACTATTTGTGTACCATTGATGTCGACCCGGAGAGTTCGACCTACAGCCAAGTGATTTCACGTTTGCAAATGCCGGGTATTGGCGATGAGCTTCATCACATGGGCTGGAATGCCTGTTCGTCCTGCCATGGCGATGCGAGCATGGAGCGCAAGTATCTGATTGTGCCGGGTGTGCGCTCGACCAATCTGCATATTGTCGATTGCGCAACCGATCCCCGCAATCCGACACTGTTCAAGGTCATAGACGGCGCTGAAATCAAAACCAGGACCAACTTGTCGGCGCCGCACACAGTGCATTGCCTCGGCTCGGATATCATCATTTCCATGCTTGGCGACGCTCAAGGCAACGCCCCAGGCGGCTATTTGCAACTCAACAAGGAGTTCGAGATTGTCGGCCGTTGGGAAAACTCCATGGGCAGCATCAAGTTTGGTTATGATTTCTGGTACCAGCCGCGACATAACGTGATGGTCAGTTCGGAATGGGCCGCGCCCAATACCTTCATGCCTGGTTTTGACCTGGAGGAGGTTGGCCACCTGAAGTATGGCCGAGAGATACATTTCTGGGATTTTGAGAAGAAGGAACCAAAGCAGACATTCTATCTCGGTGAAGATGGCTTGCTCCCACTGGAAGTGCGATTCCATCATAATCCCGACAGCAGTCACGGCTTTGTCGGCGCGGCCCTTTCTGCAAACATCATCCATTGGTGGAAGGATGCGGCGGGTGACTGGCAATGGGAAAAAATTGTCGATGTTGGCAATGAGCCGCATCCCGAATGGCCGATCCCGATACCGGGCGTGATCTCGGTCATTCTGCTCAGTATGGACGATAGACACCTCTATCTGTGCAACTGGTTGCATGGCGACATCCGCCAATATGACATCTCGGACCCGCACAACGCCAAGCTCACCGGACAGGTGTGGATGGGCGGACTTCTCGGCCGTGCGCCCGAGATCAATGGCGTGAAAGTGACTGGTGGGCCTCAGATGATACAGCTCAGCCTCGACGGCAAGCGCCTTTATGTGACGACCTCGCTCTTCTCGACCTGGGACAATCAGTTCTATCCGGAAATCCGCACCAATGGCGGATGCATGCTGATGGTCAATTGCGATACGGAAAACGGCGGCATGGAAATTGATCCGCGATTTGTCGTCGATTTTGGCAAGGAACCAAATGGACCAAGCCGCTGCCACGAAACCCGTTATCCCGGCGGTGATTGCACGAGTGACATCTGGGTATGACCAGCTTCACCATCACCCTCGCCAACCAAGGCGGTGCAGCCTTTGAGGTCGATCACCGCAAGCCCCTCTTGCAAAGCCTGCGCGAGCAGGGCGTGGACCTGCCCTACGGGTGCAAGTATGGCGGCTGCATAACCTGCGCGGCCAAGATAATCACCGGCAAAGTCAGTCAAAAGGCCCAGCGGGCGCTGAACAATCGCCAGATCAACAATGGCTATATAATCCTCTGCGTTGCCCGCCCTATGAGCGACTGCACGCTGGAGGTCGGCGTTGAAAGCCACGACAAGCTCTATCGCAACCCCTTCCTAGATCCCTTGGCCGCACATGAATTGAAAGCCGATATTGCGACCCCGTTGGACACAAAGAAATGACCCATATGAATCATGATGAGCCCTATTCGGAGGCTTATCTGCAAGACATTCTGAAGTCGGTCAAAACCATTGCGATGGTGGGGGCCAGCCCCGACAAGACCAAGTTTTCCTATGGTGTTCTCAGGGTTCTGCACGAAACCGGCTATGACATGATCCCGGTCAATCCCACTCCAGGTCTGGATGAAATTCGAGGGCTCAAGGTGTACGCGTCACTGGCGGCCATCGACCGGCCTGTGGATATGGTTGAGGTTTTTCGCCGCTCCGAAGACCTGTTGGAAGTTGCACAGGAAGCCATCGCAATTGGTGCCAAGGTTCTGTGGAGTCAGATTGGGGTGCGCGATGACACCGCCGCCCTGTTGGCGGAGGAAGCGGGCTTGAAAGTGGTGATGAACCGCTGTCCCAAGATTGAGTTGTTCCGCCCCTTCTGGAAGCCGAAGTTGCACTTGGGAATATGATTGCAGGGTCACGGAATTCGGCGTTGTCGCGGTAGCTGACCTCCTTGGCCTTAGACGTTGATTGATTTGTGCCTGAGGTAAGATGCCAGATGGTCGCTGAGATCACGCGCGTCGTCGCCGGCGCCGTCGATCAGCGCAGACTTGCGGCGGCGCAGAAATTGCATCCCCATCAGGTACATGCCCGGATGTTCCGCAACGCCGCCGTCGTGACGGACGTGGCCTTTGCGGTCGAGGACCGGCAACTCCAGCCAGGAGTAGTCTGGCCGGTAGCCGGTGGCCCAGATGATCGTCCTGATCGCACCTCCGGTAAGGTCGAGGCCGAGCGGCGGGTTGTCCTCAACACGGGTCGGCGGCAGGCGATCCGGCGGCCCGACCGTAGCGTCAAGGCCGTTGGCGCGCGCCCATTCGTCGATGAGGTCGAGCAGCCGGGCCATCTTGAGATCGGAAAGCGCGCACATGTTGCGCAACGACCCCGCAAACTGGGCCTTGCCGTCTTCGGTGATGCCAGCGAGACGGCCAACGAGTCTGACGCCGAGGTCGACCAGCGCATTGAGGTCGAGGGTGGTGCGGTCGGGGGTGCCGGCAAGCTGCAGCGAAGGAACCCGTCGTGCCCGTCTGATGTCGTCTACCTCGTCGTAGCGCTCGTCGAGCACGCCGGCCGCGTCCATCCACCACTCCAGGTCCTTGCCGCGATAGACGCGCGGCGCCCGGATGTGCTCGCCCACCGACAGGGTCACTTGACGCCCCGAACGCTGCAGCTCCTGTGCGATCTGGGTGCCGCTCGACGAGGCACCCACCACCATCACGCCGCCGCCGGCGACCTGAGCCGGATTGCGGTAGGACTGTGCCGTCAGCATGGCGACCGACGGCGGCACGCGGACGGCCAAATCGGGCAGGCGTGCGATGTTGCACGCGCCCGACGCCAGCACGACAGTTCGGCAGCGCCACTCGCCGCGGTCCGTGCGCACGAGATATCCCGCCCCGTCGCTGCGAACCGAGGTAACGGTCGTATGTGTTCTGACTGGAGCCGCGATCGCCTTGGCATAATTCCCGAGGAAGTCGATCACTTCAGGCATCGTCCGGTAGCCGTCGGGGTCGTCGCCATCGTAGCGGAAGCCCGGCAGCCGGCTCTGCCAGTTCGGGGTGAGCAGCCGCAACGAATCCCATCGCTCGGTGCGCCAGGTATGGGCGATCTCGCCGCGCTCCAGCAGCACATGGTCGATAGAGCGCTCCGCGAGGCAGCGGCTCATCGCGAGCCCCGCGTGCCCTGCACCGACGATCACTGTGGTGACGGAACTAATCGCGCCCTCTCATCAGGAGAGTCTACGGCTCGAAGCGCCTTTCAATTCACCACGACCGTGACGTTCGTCGGATTGGTTACAATGTCATAGACAGCCGACCGCTTCTGTGACTGCGCGACGAGAGCCTCGATGTCCTCGGGCTTGGCGTCGGCGTCGATATTGTACTTCACCGTGATGCCGCTGAAGCCGTTGCGGACGTCGCTGTCGATGCCGAGTATGCCCGCTATATCCATGTCGCCTTCGATGGTCGCCTTCACCGACTTCAACTGGATGTTCCGGTTCTGGGCAACCGCGGCGATGCCGGCGGTCAGGCAACTCGCCAGCCCGACCAGCACGTATTCGACAGGCGTGGCGCCCTGATCCAGGGAAGCGAAGACCTCCGGATGGTCGGCATCGAATGCGAAGGTGGTCTTGCGATGCTGGTCCTGGCCGAGACCGTAGAAGCTTTCGACCGTCGAGTGGCTGTGGGTGCCATCCTTCCATTCGCAGGCCGCGCGCCACTTGAACTGCGCGGCCTCCGGGGCGTTGGTAAGCGCTTCTTTTGCGGCGAGCAGCGCCTCTACGTTAACGCCGTTGTTTGCCTGTACTTCGGAAGCCATAATTATCCTCCCTACCTTGCACTGGCTTAAAACCCGACCGATCCCACTGACCTCCTGATCAGATTTCACCAGGGGATGGCATGCTATGGGTAGCGAAGCGTTTCTTCAAGTTGTTTCCGTCGGGGATATGGTCGCCCCTTCGTGCACCGAGTTGCCCCTTGCAGGCTAAGGGTTGCCTGCGTGTCTGTCGGCGTTGGTTCCGCAGCCTGGTGCCAGGCCATAGGCATCGCGATGCAGTTCTTGAAGGTCGCCGGCAAGCTAGCGGACTGCATTTCCGCAGGGCGATCTTCCTGGCGTTGCGAACAGCTGGTTCGCCGCTGTTAACGGGCATTCAGAAGCTGTGAAATCAATTTCGGCTGCTGGCGCGACCACGACCTCCAGCGCGGTCAACTGCAATGTCTTCTGTGGATGGCTCCCGCGATGCAAGAGGTAATTCGACATTATGGCGCGTTGGTCGGGTGCAGTCTTCTGTCCGGCCTG